>JACQEQ010000405.1 GCA_016200445.1 Gammaproteobacteria bacterium
ACCGATGCGCAAAAAAATCATTACCTGCCACGTCTCGCCTGCGGCGAAGACGTGCCGTGCTTCGCGCTCACCGGCCCGGAAGCCGGTTCCGACGCCAGCTCGATTCCCGACACCGGCATCGTGTGCCGCGCCGAGTACCAAGGCAAACCCGACGTGCTCGGCATCCGCCTCACCTGGGAAAAACGCTACATCACGCTCGGCCCCGTAGCGACGGTGCTCGGTCTTGCCTTTAAATTACACGACCCCGATCAGCTGCTGGGCGACAAGTGCGAACTGGGCATCACGCTGGCCTTGATTCCCACCAGTCATCCGGGTATCAACATCGGGCGCCGTCACTTTCCGCTCAACATGGCGTTTCAGAATGGGCCGAATTGGGGCAAAGATGTTTTCATTCCGATGGACTGGGTCATTGGCGGCCAGCCGTATGTCGGACAAGGTTGGCGCATGTTGATGGAGTGCTTGGCGGCGGGTCGTTCCATTTCGCTGCCAGCGCTCAGCACCGGCGGCGGCAAACTTGCTGCACGCGCGACCGGAGCCTACGCACGCATCCGCAAGCAATTCAAAGTGCCCATCGGCGCGTTCGAAGGCGTTGAGGAAGCGCTCGCGCGCATCGCCGGCAACGCTTATTTAATGGACGCCGCACGCGTGATGACAGCGGGCGCCGTGGATGCAGGCGAGCGGCCTTCGGTGGTATCCGCGATTGCGAAATATCATCTCACCGAACGGCTGCGCCAATCGATCAACGATGCGATGGACATACAAGGCGGCAGCGGCATTTGCATGGGGCCGCGCAATCTGCTGGCGCGTATTTACCAATCCATCCCGATCAGCATCACCGTCGAAGGCGCCAACATCCTCACCCGCTCGCTGATTATCTTTGGCCAAGGCGCCATACGTTGTCATCCTTACGTGTACAAAGAAATGCAGGCCGCCGTCGATAGCGATGGTCAGCGCGGCCTGCGTAATTTTGATCAGGCATTTTTTGGTCATCTCGGCTTCACCTTCAGCAACGCGGCGCGCACTGTCTGGCTCGGGCTCACCGGTGCCCGCTTTGCCGCAACACCGGTCGCGGGCGTTACGCAGCGTTATTACCAGCAACTCACACGCATGAGTTCGGCATTGGCCTTCAGCGCCGATGTCGCCATGCTGATGTTAGGCGGCGCATTGAAGCGCAAAGAACGTTTGTCGGCACGCTTGGGCGATGTACTCAGCTGCCTGTATCTGGCCAGCACGGTATTAAAACGTTTTGAAGACGATGGCCGGCCCGCTGACGATGCGCCGCTGGTACGTTGGGTCTGCGACGATTTACTGTATCGCGCGCAAGATGCGTTGCAGGATTTTTTACGTAACTTTCCTAATCGGTTGGTTGCACGCGTATTGGGCTGGTGTGCATTTCCATGGGGTCGTAGCTTTGCAGCGCCGTGCGACCGGCAGGGCCACCTGCTCGCACAGATGCTACTGGAGCCTTCTGCGGTACGCGACCGATTGACCTCCGGCATCTTTGTTCCCAACGGCGCGCAACAAACCATGGGGCGTATCGAAGACGCGCTGCGTAAAGTAATTGCTGCCGAGCCCGCCGAAAAGGCGCTTAATGATGCCGTCAAAAAAGGCCAGGTACGCGGACATGACATTGAGCAACAAATGCAACACGCATTACAAAATGGCACATTAAACACGTCGCAAGCCGACACCTTGCGCGCCGCGCATGCCGCGCGCCGCGCTGTGATTCAAGTTGACGACTTTGCACCTGAGTATTTATCGAATCTGTAATACCCATGTTTGCGTTTAGGAGAGTGCGCCATGACTGACCAAACACCTTCGCGCTTGCGCCGCCCGGTCTATATCGTGGACGGTAGCCGCACGCCATTTCTGAAAGTAAAAGGCAGGCCCGGACCCTTTACGGCTTCCGATCTTGCCGTACAGGCCGGCCGGGCATTGCTGGCCCGCCAGCCGTTTGAAGCCAGCACCTTCGATGAAGTCATTGTCGGTTGCATGATGCCCGGTCCCGATGAAGCCAATGTGGCACGTGTGATTGCACTGCGATTAGGCTGCGGAAAAACTGTCCCGGCGTGGACGGTGCAGCGTAATTGCGCGTCCGGCCTGCAAGCGCTTGATTGCGCAGCAGATGATATTTCTAACAGCCGTTCTGAACTGGTGCTGGCGGGTGGCGTCGAATCCATGAGTCATGCTCCAGTGCTTTTCAATCACGACATGGTCGGTTGGCTTGCGGATCTGAATGCAGCAAAAACCTTTGGCGCCAAGCTCGGCGTGTTCAGCAAATTGCGTCTGAAACATTTATCGCCCGTCATTGGTCTGCTGCGCGGACTCACCGATCACACCGTGGGTTTGTCGATGGGTCAAACCGCCGAAATTCTCGCCCAGCGCTTTAATGTCACGCGTGAAGACATGGACCAGTACGCGATGGAAAGCCATCAGCGGCTGGCACACGCTCAAGATTCCGGGTACTTGAATGAAATTGCTACGCTCTATGACACTGCGGGCAATCACTACAGCGCCGACGATGGTTTGCGCCGCGATACCGACATGCCGCGTCTTGCCAAACTCAAGCCGGTATTCGACCGGCCGTTCGGCAAGGTCACTGCCGGTAACAGCGCGCAAGTCACCGACGGTGCCGCCATGTTGATTTTAGCCAGCGAGGCGGCGGTAAAAAAACACCATCTCAAACCGCTAGGCCGCATTATCGACAGCCAGTGGGCGGGATTGGATCCGGCACAAATGGGCCTGGGACCGGCACACGCCATGGCGCCGATATTGCAGCGGCAAAAACTTGCGGTGTCAGATGTCGACTATTGGGAAATCAACGAAGCATTCGCCACACAAGTGCTGGCGTGCGTACGTGCGTGGCAGGATGCAGCTTATTGCCGCACCGAGCTTGCTTTCAATGATGCCATCGGGAAAATTCCGCGCGAACGTTTGAATGTGGATGGCGGCGGCGTTAGCCTCGGCCATCCGGTGGGCGCCAGCGGCGCACGTGTGGTGCTGCATCTGTTAAACGTACTCAAACGCAACAACGCGAAACGCGGCATCGCCAGTCTGTGCATAGGCGGCGGCCAGGGTGGCGCCATGTTGATCGAAACCGTGTGATGACTTCGGTAAGCGCACCGCACATTTTACTCCCCTCCTTATTTTCAAGGAGGGGTGGACGCGCAGCGGACGGGGTGGTTGTTCAAAGTCCTCATGACGCCCACGGCAACCACCCCACCCCTTCGGGGCACCCCTCCTTGAAAATAAGGAGGGGAGGAACTGCGCTTGCATTCTTGCGTCAAGGCGACTGTGCCAAGTGTCAAATAGCGCAACTTATTCCACCAGGGACACAACCATGACATATAAAAACTGGCGCTACACTCTCGACAACCTGCGCATCGCCTGGCTCGATTTCGACAAGGCCGATAGCAGCACCAATACTTTATCGTCGGAGGTGCTCAACGAGCTCGGCGCCATCATCGCCACACTGCGTAGCGAACGTCCGCAAGGCGTGGTGATCCGTTCGGCGAAGGGCAGCGGCTTTGTCGCCGGAGCGGATGTAAAAGAGTTCAGTTCGCTGACAAGTTTCGACGGCGCCGTGAAATTTATCGAGCTGGGTCAAACCACCTTCGATCATCTCGAACAACTTGGCTGTCCCACGGTCGCGTTGATTCAAGGTTTCTGCCTGGGCGGCGGTTTGGAGCTGGCGCTGGCATGTAACTACCGCATTGCGGACGACGACGCCCGCACCAAACTGGGCCTGCCCGAGGTACGTCTAGGCATTCACCCCGGCTTTGGCGGCACCGTGCGTTTGCCGCCGCTGATCGGCGCACCTGCGGCCATGGACATGATGCTGACAGGCCGTACCGTGAGCGCGCGTGCCGCGCAGAAAATGGGCTTGGTCGATTACGCAGTACCTGCACGCCACCTGGAAATGGCCGCGCGCCAAACGATATTGCAGCCGCCAACGCGCAAACGTGCCAAAGGTTTACAAGGGCTCACGAATCATGCGTTGGTGCGCCCCCTGCTCGCGCGCACCATGCGCAAACAGCTCGCGCAAAAGGCACGTGCCGATCATTATCCTGCCCCCTACGCAATCATCGACTTGTGGGAAAAATTTTCCGGCGACCCAGCGCGCATGCTGCGCGAGGAGCGTTTTTCGGAAGCGCGTCTCGTCACTAACGAAAGCGCCCGCAATCTGATCCGCGTGTTTTTTTTACAGGAACGCATGAAGTCGCTGGGCGACAGAAAACTGATCCAGCCGCAACACGTGCATGTGATCGGCGGCGGCGTGATGGGCGGCGACATCGCCGTCTGGTGCGCGCAACAAGGCATGCGCGTGACTTTACAAGACCGTAAGCCCGAACACATTGCGCGGGTAGTTAAACGTGCGTCAGCACGGTGTTGCAACGTCCGGAGCGGCTGGTTGGTTTGCACTTCTTCAATCCGGTTTCAAAAATGCAATTGATCGAAATCGTATCGGACACCAATACCGATCCGCAGGTGGTCGCGCGCGCCGCTGCGTTCGCACGCCATATCGATCGTTTGCCGCTACCGGTGGCGAGCAAGCCGGGATTTTTAGTCAATCGTATTTTGATGCCCTATTTGATGGAAGCGGTGCTGCTGGAATCCGAAGGCGTACCGGCGCCCGCGATCGACAAAGCGGCGCTGAATTTCGGCATGCCGATGGGCCCGCTGGAGCTGGCCGATACAGTGGGTCTCGACATTTGCTTACACGTTGGCGAAATTCTCGGCCAACACTTCGGCCAGGAAGTTCCGGCGCGCCTGAAATCGCTGGTCGCAGCCGGAAAACTCGGACGCAAGAGCGGTTCGGGTTTTTATCAATGGCAGAGCGATAAACGCGGCGATCCGGAAAAAGGCGGTTACAACAGCCCGGGCGAACCTGAAATCATCGACCGCTTAATGCTGCGACTGCTGAACGAAGCAATGGCGTGTCTGCGTGAAGGTGTCGTAAGCGATGCGGATTTACTGGATGCCGGCGTCATCTTCGGCACCGGCTTCGCGCCGTTTCGCGGCGGCCCGATGCATTACATCCAGAGCCGCAGCCAAAGTGCGCTGCATACCCGCCTGATCGATTTAAAGTCACGCTTTGGCGCCCGATTCATGCCGGACCCGAATTGGAATAAAGTTGGATAACTGCTGTTGGCTACCAATTAGAACTATTTCAATGCGGTTTCAATCTTGTAAATGATATTCACGACATGAGCCGCCGTATT
This sequence comes from Gammaproteobacteria bacterium, assembly GCA_016200445.1. GTDB lineage: Bacteria > Pseudomonadota > Gammaproteobacteria > SG8-11 > SG8-11 > UBA6921. The sequence goes on from JACQEQ010000405.1 coordinate 5,223, forward strand.
CAGCGGAGGATTAAGCTCGATGATGAAGTTCGTTCCGAACGATAAATTAACCAGTTCGTGAACCCACCACCAAACACCATGAATGACTCAATGAGTTAATGTAACTACAATCTGGGTCTTTCAAGGTTCATCAGGTTCAATTTATGTTTCGTATTATTACGTTATTGCTCGTTTTAACTTCGCTATATGGCTGCTCCACAAGTACCAAGTATTTGAGACCTGACGGAGTCACAGCTCAAAGCTTATCTCCTACTACTGGTATTCTCGTTGGGAGTATTTCACGAAGCCGGAATGCCATTGTAAACGTCTTCGAATCATTTAATTTTAAGAATGTAACCACGGGTGAAAGTAATCAAATCGCTTCAAAACATAACTTCATCGCAAGCCCAGACGACTTCGTGACTAATGAAAGTCTCGGCGCTATCTTTATATTTAGCCTACCAGCTGGGCATTACAGCTTTAACTACTTCAGAATTTTCCAACAAAATTTAATATATAGCACCATACAACGACCGACCTCAGTGTATTCAATTCCGTTTGAGGTGCACGCGAACACAATCAATTATGTTGGCGAGATAAAACTCGATCCCGAGGCTGGGAAGGTATTTAAAGGGATAAGTGAACAAACCGAATATTATTGGATCATCTCTGATCAATCGAATCGCGATATTGAACTCTTTAAACATCTTCGCCCAGACATCCCACTGAATTCATTTGTCTCTGTAATTCCAAATACGAAAGAAATCTTTACGCCCTTTGTCATTCTTCCCGACGAAATGAAAAAATATCAGCGAGAAAATTCGCACTAGGTAGTCCCTGCGAACCAGACCTTTAATTTGAATACGTATCTATCAATTTAATAAAGGGCATCTCTTGATTTTCAAAAGCGATAGCCGTAGCTGACTATAAAATTTCATGGCGCCCGAGACTGTCGCCTTCGCACTTGCACAGTGACAGGGCATCGGCAACTAGAGACCACGACTACTATTTCGAGACCCACTATGACTGCGTTATCAAGTCTCAATCAATTCGATTTTCACCACACGCTTGAAGAACGCAAAGGCCAAAGCATCGTGTTCTTTTCCAGCAGCAGCTGCGCATCGTGTTCGTTCTGGAAACAGTTGCTGGGCAACTACAAAGCGACTCATCCAGACATCGAGGTCTACGAAGTCGACGCCAAGCAAGATCAGGCACTGGCCGAGGAATTCAGCCTATTTCACCTGCCCGCGTTATTTTTGTACGCGGATGGCGCGTTCCGCTCGGAGCTGCAATGCGAAGCGAATCTGGACAAGCTCGATGCGGCGGTGGCGCTCGCGCTGCGCAATCCGCCCCAGGAATTACCGTAATTTTAAGACATCCATCCCGAGACAACTATTGGATATGACCCAATATCCCCTCCAATTCGTCGAGGGTGTTGTAGTGGATCAGCAGTTTGCCGCTGCCTTTATCGCCATGTTGAATGGTGACTTTTGCGCCGAGCTTCTCGGCTAAATTCGTTTCGAAATTCCGGATATTGGGATCGATCTTGGGCGCGGGCGCCGCTGTTGCCGGCTGGGCTTGTAAGCGCTGCACAAGTTTTTCGGTTTCACGTACCGAGAGCCCTTTTTGGACAACCTCTTTGGCGGCGCTGCTCTGGGGAACACCCTGCAACGCTAATAGTGCCCGGGCATGACCCATTTCCAGCTCGCCCTGATCGACCATTTGTTTTACATCGGGATTCAACGCCAATAAACGCAACAGGTTGGTAACCGCCGTACGCGAACGGCCGACAGCTTCTGCAACTTGCTGGTGCGTCATGCCGAATTCGTCGATCAGGCGTTGCAACGCGCCTGCTTCTTCCAGCGGATTTAAATCTTCACGCTGAATATTTTCGATCAGCGCCATCGCAATGGCGGCTTCGTCGGGCACGTCGCGCACTACGGCGGGAATCTCGTGGAGTTGCGCCATTTGCGCAGCGCGCCAACGACGTTCGCCGGCGATGATTTCGTAACGTCCACCGCCGATCTGCCGCACCACGATCGGCTGCACCACGCCTTGCGCTTTGATGGAGCTAGCCAGGTCTTCCAGGCTTTCGTTGTGCATGTTGTGGCGCGGCTGGTATTTCCCAGGTTGCAATAAGTCGACGGCAATCCGGCGCAACTCGCCCTGCTCAGGTGCGTTCTCGACAATTTCCGTTGCGCCTTGTGCCATCACGGCAGCGGGCACGGATGCATGCGCGGAAGGCTCGCGATTAATACCGCCTAATAGCGCATCGAGACCGCGGCCCAGGCCGCGTTTTTTTATGGTCATGCTCATGTACCTACTGATGTTAGGATTCATTGAACTATGCGCAGCAATGGAAAGTAACCATTGCGCGATGCATTCCCTGTAGGAGCGGTGCCCTCGCCGCGATCATCTCGGCGAGGGCACCGCTCCTACAGGCTACAAGTCAGGACACCACGCCGCTCGCGGGCACATCCACCATCTCACGGCGCAGCATTTCACCCGCCAGCGCCAGATACGCTTCGGCGCCGCGCGAGGTTTTGTCGAATAACAGCACCGGCAAGCCATGACTTGGCGCCTCGGCCAGGCGGATGTTGCGCGGAATCACAGTGCGGTAGAGTTTTTCGCCGAAGTGCTGCGTCAGTTGCGCGGTCACGTCGTTCGCCAGATTATTGCGCGGGTCGAACATCGTGCGCAGCAACCCTTCGATTTGCAGGCCGGGGTTCAGCGAACTGCGGATGCTTTCGATGGTGCCAAGCAAGGCGCTCAATCCTTCCAGCGCATAGTATTCGCATTGCATCGGGATCATTACCGAAGTTGCAGCGACCAAGGCGTTAACCGTCAGCATGTTCAACGACGGCGGGCAGTCGATCAGAATATAATCGTAATTGTCGACCACCGGCGCCAAGGCACGGCGCAAGTTGTGCTGACCCTCGCCCATTTTCAACAATT
>JACQEQ010000406.1 GCA_016200445.1 Gammaproteobacteria bacterium
CGAAACCCATCGGGATCTCCGAACTCCAGGAGGGGCAGATCCTCATCGGTAAGGAACTGGCCGAGCGCCTGGGCCTGCGCGTGGGCGATACCGTCACCGTGGCCTTCATGCGCCTGGAGTTGGGACTGGGCGGCGTGCAGCCCAAGTTCGCCGCCTTCAAGGTGGCGGGCACTTTCCAAAGCCACATCTCCGAGTACGACCGGGGCTGGGCCTTCATCCCCCTCGCCGACGGCCTCCGCATCGCCCGGGCCGAGGGCCCCGAGTTCCTCGAAGTGCGCGCCGATCGCCTGGAGGCCATCGACGAGGTGAAGGAACGGGCCACGAAGGCCCTGGGCCCCGGCTGGCTCTCGTCGGACCTCCGGGAGACGAACAAGCAGCTCTTCGCCGCCCTCAAGGTGGAAAAGTGGATCTTCACGGGGATCCTCAGCCTCATCGTCTGCATCGCCGCCTTCAACATCGACGTTGCGAACGGCATCAGCCCGATCGTCCAAGTCGACCATGCGGACCTCGCGAACCAAGCTAATTGTGCCGCAGTGCCGTCAACCATGCCGTGCAATTACTGGTACGCCGCCTATCCGCGCCGTTCGGTCATCGTGAGCGCTGACCATCGCGTGATGCTGTATTCAATTTCAGATGCCGGTGTTAAAGCCACCAGCCTCGCACGACCTTATAACACACTGGGATCGGTAGTGTTTCCGGCTGAACCATCACCGCCAATTGTCGTCGTTGCACAGTGAATGCTGGCGTGGCGAATACCGTCATCCAGCTTGACAGTCACACCCAAAAACAGCATATTAGCGGGCCTTCAAACCCTAGAAAGCTTTAAGGAGTTGTCACTTGGCCAATATCGCATCAGCCAAAAAGCGCGCCCGGCAGGCTGAAAAGCATCGCCAGCATAATGTCACGCTGCGCACGCGCATTCGTAGCGCCGTACGAAAAATTGAAAAAGCCATCGAAGCCGGCAAGAAAGATGAAGCCGCCAGCGCGTTTCGCGCCGCCACTCCGGTGATCGACTCGATGGTCAACAAAGGCATCGTCCACAAGAACAATGCTGCACGTAACAAGAGCCGCTTGAACGCACGCATTCACGCGATGGCGTAAGTCTGCATTTGTTAGCGCTTCAAACGACAAACCCGGTAAAATGCCGGGTTTGTCGTTTTAGCAGCTTGCGTTTCCAGCACTAAATCAAAACTAAATTATCGCGGTGAATCAGCTCCGGCTCATCCACGTAACCAAGAGCCTCTTCGATGCGGTCGGACGCCAGACCCATGATGCGGCGCGTTTCGTCCGCGCTGTAATTCACCAAACCGCGTGCCAGCTCGATACCCTGTTCATCTACGCACGCGACGACTTCGCCGCGCATGAAGTCGCCGGTCACGTTTTTCACACCCACCGCTAATAAACTCCGCCCGGACTCGCGCAACACACGTGCCGCACCCGCATCGATCACCAACTTCCCACGCAATTGCAAATGGCTAGCGAGCCACTGTTTGCGCGCGACAAATGTTTCCTGGCCCGGTGTAAACAGGGTGCCGACGTGTTGACCGGCAGCGATTGCGTCGAGCACGCCTGCGACCCGCCCCGGCGCCACCAATGTGCTCGCGCCCGAGCGTGCCGCGAGTTTTGCCGCGCGCACCTTGGTTAACATGCCGCCGCGCCCGACTTTTCCGGCGGTGCCACCGGCCATCACTTCCAGCAACGGATCAGCTGCGCTGACCTCGGGCAATAATTTCGCGTCGGGATTACTGCGCGGATCTTTATCGAACATGCCGGCCTGGTCGGTCAGTATCACTAGCACATCGGCTTCCACCAGATTGGCCACCAGCGCTGCCAGCGTGTCGTTGTCGCCGAAGCGGATTTCTTCCATTGCGACAGTGTCATTTTCGTTCACGATGGGCACGACCTTGAGCTTGAGCAAGGTGCGCAGCGTACTGCGTGCATTCAGATAGCGTTTGCGATTGGACAGATCGTCGTGCGTCAACAACACTTGCGCAGTTTTGAGTCCGTGTTTTAGAAAACTGCTTTCATAGGTCTGGACCAGACCCATTTGTCCGACGGCGGCGGCGGCCTGTAACTCGTACAACGCGCTGGGACGTGCCGTCCATCCTAACCGCGCCATGCCTTCCGCGACCGCGCCCGACGAAACCAATACTACTTCGACGCCCTGCTGGCACAGACGCGCCACCTGCTCAACCCAGTCGTCGATGGCGGCTTTCGCCAAGCCGCGCCCTTCGTCGGTGAGCAAGGAGCTGCCGATTTTTACTACCCAGCGGCGCGATCGGCCCAGTTGTTTGCGTGTGTCGGTCATAACCTTCCAGCATCGTACGGGCTAGATTTCAGCGTCCACGACATCAGGCGCTTCTACGACCGGCGTGGCATCGAGGTAGGTCATGATTTTCGCCATCATTTCCTGAGTACCGACGCCGGCCAAGCCTGAAATATAAAACACTGGACCGCGCCATTTCAGCTTTTTTACGATCTGCACGCAATGTGCGTCGCGCTCGCCGGGCGGCAGCATGTCGATTTTGTTCAATACCAGCCAGCGCTCGCGCGCGGCCAAATCCGGGCTGAACTTCTTCAGCTCCTTGGCGATCACCTTTACATCATTGACCGGGTCGGTATGGTCGCCGAGCGGCGCAACATCGACCAAGTGTAACAACAAGCGTGTACGTGTCAGATGGCGCAAAAATTTAATGCCAAGCCCGGAACCCTCGGCGGCACCTTCGATGACGCCGGGAATGTCGGCAATTACAAAACTCTGCAATTGCCCGACTCGCACCACGCCAAGATTAGGATGCAACGTGGTGAACGGATAGTCGGCCACCTTGGGCCGCGCCGCCGAAACCGCGCGAATCAGCGTGGATTTTCCGGCATTGGGTAATCCCAGCAAGCCGACGTCGGCGAGCAGTTTTAATTCCAGACGCAGATTGCGCACATCGCCGGGCTCACCGGGCGTGCATTGACGCGGCGAACGATTGGTGCTGCTTTTGAAGTGAATATTGCCCAAGCCGTGACGGCCGCCTTTGGCGACCAACAACTCTTGCCCGGCTTTGACGATGTCGCCGATTAATTCGCCAGTGTCGGAATCGTAAACTAGCGTGCCGCGCGGCACGCGTACGCGCAGATCGGCGCCGCCGCGTCCGGTGCAGTCGCTGCCCATGCCTTTTTTTCCGGGCTCCGCGCGAAACACCCGCGTATAACGAAAGTCTGCCAGCGTGTTGAGGCCCGCGTCAGCGACCAGGATGACGTCACCGCCATCGCCGCCATCGCCGCCATCGGGGCCACCCAAGGGCTCGAATTTTTCACGCCGGAAACTGGTACAGCCGTTCCCGCCTTTGCCGGCCTGCACTACGATTTTTACTTCGTCGACGAATTTCATAACCACACCAAAAACAAAAGCCCCGCTAACGGGGCTTTTGAGCTGTAAAACCAGTTAATGCGACTTAAGCAGCAATCACGTTTACATATTGGCGATTGGACGGGCCTTTGATGGTGAAGCTCACCTTACCGTCTGCAACTGCGAACAAGGTGTGGTCACGACCGCAACGCACGTTCAAACCCGGATAAAAACGCGTGCCACGCTGACGCACGATGATGTTGCCGGACTCGACTTCTTCGCCGCCGTAACGCTTGATACCCAAACGTTTTGCGTGTGAGTCGCGGCCATTGCGTGAACTACCGCCTGCTTTTTTATGTGCCATTGCCGTTTACCTCAGATTAGCCGCCAGAGATATTGGTGATCTCAAGCTCGGTGAAATACTGGCGATGCCCTGCCTCTTTATGGTGATGTTTACGCCGGCGATGCTTGACGATGCGAATTTTTTCGCCGCGCCCGTGGGCTTTTACGATTGCACTGACCGTGCTGCCCGCCACAAACGGCGTGCCGACTTTGATATTGTCGCCATTCGCGAGCAACATCACTTCGCTAAAGTCAACACTGGCACCGACTTCCGCCGGCAACAGCTCCACGCGCACCTTGTCACCGGCCGCTACTCGATATTGTTTTCCGCCTGTCGCAATTACCGCGTACATAGTTTTTAATCTCCGCTCTCACGTCACACACTGGGACGCGATTCGTAAAGGACGCGCATTTTAGCGTTTGCGCACCGCAAGGTCAAACTCCATAATGGTGGTCGTCGAAGTCCAAGAAACGTAGACCCGTACGCTATGAACTGGGGAACAGCATCGCAATCTGCACTTGTAGCCGCGCCGACTGACGCGCGCCCCGACCTATCGGGCGTTTATCGCCTGATCGAAGCCGACTTGCAGGCGGTCAACCACGTCATCGAACAGCGGCTAAGCTCCGACGTTGCTCTCATTAACCAGATGGGTAGTTATATCGTCAACAGCGGCGGCAAACGTATGCGGCCGATCATTTTACTGCTGTGCGCGCGCGCCATGCAGCACAGTGGTCAGTCTCATATCCCGCTTGCTGCGGTGATTGAATTTATCCATACCGCTACGCTGTTACACGACGACGTCGTCGACGCATCCCAATTACGCCGCGGCCACGACACCGCCAACGCTATTTGGGGCAACGAAGCCAGCGTATTGGTCGGCGATTTTCTGTATTCACGTGCATTTCAAATGATGGTTGAAGTCGGTCAGCTACGCGTGCTGGAAATTTTAGCCGAGGCCACCAACACCATCGCCGAAGGCGAAGTGATGCAATTGCTCAACTGCGGCGACGCGAGCACCACCGAAGAACGTTATTTAAATGTAATTCGCTGCAAAACCGCCAAACTTTTCGAAGCGGCAGCACGTATTGGCGGTGTCATTAGCGGCGTTTCCGCCGAGCAAGAAGCCTGCTTGGCACGCTACGGCATGCACTTAGGCACCGCATTTCAACTCATCGACGATGTGTTGGACTACAGCGGCTCACCGCAAGATATCGGTAAAAATTTGGGCGACGACTTAGCGGAAGGCAAGCCGACCCTGCCGCTGATTTACGCCATGCGCACCGGCAACACGCAACAAGCCGACGCGATCCGGCACGCCATCGAGCACAACGGTTTGCAAGATATCGAGTTAGTCACGCGGACGATTGAATCCACTGGGGCCATCGCGTACACTGCGCGCTCTGCACAGAACGAAGCGGATTTGGCCGTTGCAGCCTTGGCGGATTTTCCCGATTCCCCCTATTTAGACGCGCTTCGCTACGTTGCTTTATTTGCCGTTAACCGCAGTTTTTAATTTTGATTTTTAATCGGGGTGTAGCTCAGCTTGGTAGAGCACTTGCTTCGGGAGCAAGGGGCCGCAGGTTCGAATCCTGTCACCCCGACCATTCGCACATTGAACTTCTAAATTCACATCACGCCGTGATTATTCCATTTCCACATGGCAGTTTCAGGTAACTCATGGGAATCGCCCGCACCCTTCTTATCGTTGTCGCCATTTTCGTGGCACTGATTATTATCAAGCGCCTGCTGACGGGCCGGCCACAAACACCTCCTGCTCAAGCTCAGGCACCCAAACTGGTGCAATGCGCCCACTGCGGCGTGCACGTCAACGAACAGCAAGCGCTGCGCTCAGGCGACCACTATTACTGTTCCGCCGATCATCAGCAGCGTGGCAAAACCAACTAGCCCGCTCGACACAGACACCCTATCGTGAAGCGAGGCACTCAGCTTCGTCGAGCAGATGCCGATCAAAGCGGCATGCACGCCATACGATTCAGCAATACTGCCCCCGGCACGACACACGTCGCCGATGATATTTCGCGTACGTGGAAGCCCCTCGGCTTTCTAAATATTTATCGTTTTATCTTGTCCGCAGTATTCACGGTATTGCTATTAACGCGCGACAAACCACTGTATATCGGCGCGTTTCACCCAACTTTTGCGCTCTGGACTACAGCGCTTTACCTGGCCTTCAGTGCGGCCTGTGGATTTTTCATTGCGCGCCGCTGGCCGCGCTTCGAACTGCAAACTTATGTGCAAATTTCGGTGGATATTCTCGCCATTACGCTACTGATGTATGCCAGTGGCGGTGCAGGCAGCGGCGTCGGCATGTTGCTGGTGGTGGCGATCGCGAGCGGCGGTATCATCATGACCGGGCGCACCGCCAATTTTATTGCTGCACTCGCGACAGTCACTACGTTAACTGTTGAAGTATTCGCCGACTTGACCCGCACCTTTGCACCCAGCTATCCGCAAGCTGGATTGTTGGGCGCGACATTTTTCGCCACGGCATTTTTAGCTTATGTTCTGGCCAGCCGCGCGCGCGCCAGCGAAGAGCTGGCGGCGCAGCGCGGCATCGACTTGGCTAATCTCGCCCAGCTCAACGAACATGTCATTCAACGCATGCAATCCGGCATCGTGGTGGTCGATGCCGATCTGCGCGTGCGACTGATGAACGAGTCCGCGTGGTTCATGCTCGGTATGCCGGTGATGAACAACAACGTGACACTCAGGCAATTGTCATCACCGCTGGCCGAACAATTGCGGCACTGGCGCGACAATAATGCACTTGCACCACAGGTGTTCCGTGCGTCAGATACTCATAATAATCTGCTGCCGCGCTTCACCCGCGTCGGCTCGCCTAAAACCTCCGGCACCTTGATTTTTTTGGAAGACTCGACATTACTGGCACAACAGGCGCAACAAATGAAACTTGCTTCGCTGGGGCGCCTTACCGCGAGCATCGCGCACGAAGTGCGCAATCCGCTGGGTGCGATCAGTCACGCCGGGCAATTGTTGTCGGAGTCGCCGCAGTTAAACGCTGGCGACAAACGTCTGACTGAAATTATCCAAACCCAATCGCGACGCATGAATGCCATTATCGAAAACGTGCTTCAACTTAGCCGCCGCGACCGTTCCAATCCGCAGCCGCTGGCGCTGAATCCGTGGCTTACGAACTTCGCGGCGGAATTTGCGGCCGAGCATCATGTCGACGCGAGCAGCGTGAGCGTGGATATTACTCCGCCCGGCATCGTCATCCACGTTGATCATTCGCAATTACAACAAGTGTTGACAAATTTATGCGACAACGGACTGCGCCACAGCGGCGACTATGCTGGCTTACCCAAAATCGAGCTGCACGGCGGCATCACGCGCGAATCCGGCGGCCCATTTCTGGACGTGGTCGACCATGGTCCGGGCATACCTCCCGACATCGCGCTAAACATTTTCGAGCCATTCTTTACCACCGAAGCCACCGGCACGGGGCTGGGTCTTTACATTGCGCGCGAACTGTGCGAAATCAATCGTGCGCGCCTGAATTACTTACCGATTCCAAGCGGCGGCAGTTGCTTTCGGATAAACTTCTCTGACTTCGAACGTAGTTAAACTATGGCCAAACCACTCACCTTGATCGTTGACGACGAACCCGACATCTGCGAACTGCTCGAGCTCACGCTCGGCCGCATGAACATCGATACGCGCTCGGCAAAAAACCTGGCCGAGGCGCGCGCATTGCTGGACAAACATACGTTCGATTTGTGTCTCACTGATATGCGTCTGCCCGACGGTAACGGTATCTCGCTGGTCGAATACATCCAGAAACATGCTCCCGACACACCCACGGCGGTGATCACTGCACATGGCAGTATGGAATCAGCGATTCAGGCGCTCAAAGCCGGTGCATTCGACTTTGTGTCAAAACCTGTCGACTTACAGGTGTTGCGCAATTTAATTAACACCTCATTGAAATTATCTGATCACTTCAGCGCTCGCGACCGCCGCTCGCGCGATGTGTTGCTGGGCGACTCACCCGCTATGCGCGGGTTGCGCGGCACAATCGCCAAAGTGTCGCGCAGCCAGGCGCCGGTCTATATCAGCGGCGAATCCGGCACCGGTAAGGAATTGGTCGCGCGCATGGTGCATGAAAAAGGACCGCGCGGAGAAAAATTGTTTGTACCCGTCAACTGCGGCGCTATCCCCACCGAGCTGATGGAAAGCGAATTTTTCGGCCACAAAAAAGGCAGTTTCACCGGCGCCACCGCCGACAAAAAAGGCTTGTTTCAGGCTGCGGATGGCGGCACGCTATTTCTCGACGAAGTCGCCGACCTGCCGCTGCATATGCAAGTCAAGCTACTGCGCGCCATCCAGGAAAAAGCCATTCGCCCGGTCGGCGATGCCAAAGAAATATCGGTCGACGTGCGTATCGTCAGCGCCACCCACAAAGATCTCGGCTCACTGGTGGCGCAAGGAAAATTCCGTCAGGATTTATTTTACCGCATCAACGTCATTGAGCTGGCGGTACCGCCGTTACGCGCGCGCCGTCAGGATATCCCCGAGCTGACCGACTTCATCCTCACCCGCTTAGCGCAGGAAACCGACTCGGCCAAACCCACACTCGACCCGGGCGCACTTGAAGCGCTCAACGGTTACGCCTTTCCCGGCAACGTGCGCGAACTAGAAAATATCCTGGAACGTGCGATGACACTGTGCGAACGCGACGCCATTCGCGCTAACGATTTACAATTGTCAAAACCAGCGGGTTTGGAAAGCACCATCATTAATCAAGCCGATGAAGCGCGGCCGCTCGAAGACTTTCTCGGCAATATCGAAAAAGAGCAAATTCTCAAAGCACTCGAACAGACTAACCACAACAAAACCGCTGCCGCAAAACTACTCGGCATCACCTTCCGCGCGTTTCGCTATCGGTTGAAAAAACTCGGATTAGACTAGGGCGCCTTACTCTTACCGAACGGGACCACGTATTTCACCGCGTAATCACCCGCAATTTTCTTTGCTTGTTCAAGCTGTGCTGGAGTCATACGTTGCGCAGTGAGATCGCGATTCTTGCGCGCATTGTCTTTGCCTGCACGGGCAAACGCCGCGTCGAACCAGGCCCAAGCGTACACAAGATCTGGCGCCACGCCTTTGCCGGTGCCGTAGAGCAACGCAAGATTGTATTGAGCGTCGGCATCGCCCTGTTGCGCAGCCTTGCGATACCAGTGCGCGGCTTGCGCGTAGTCTTGCTGCACAGCGGAGCCGTTGGCGTACATCACGCCCAAACTGAATTGTGCATCGGCGAAGCCTTGCTGCGCGGCCTTAGTGAACCACTGCAATGCAAGCGCCGGGTTGAGCTGGGTGCCGCGACCTTCGTTGTACATTACGGCCGCGTTGTATTGCGCTTGTTTGTGTCCCAGCTCCGCCGCGTTTAAATACCAGTGAAATGCTTTGCCGGTATTTTGCGGCACGCCTTGACCGGCGTCGTACATCACGCCCAGATGGTATTGCGCTTCGGCGTTACCGCGTTTGGCTTCAGGTTCCAGTTGTTGAAATGCGGCTTCGTAGTCGCCATTGCGGCTCGCCGCCAAGCCTTCCGCCAAACCCGCGTGTACGCCAGTCGAAAATAGCAAGAGCATCAATGGAAGACGGCGCGGCATAGGCGCGGAATTCTAACGAATCGCCTATCTTGGCACCATGGGGTCGGGCCGCTTGAGCGGGTCGTCTAGATACGGCGTTGGCTTGGTTGCCATATTCCGGGTTTGCTCCAACTTCGTGCCGGTCAAGATGGTGCCGGTAAAATCCGCGCCCCGCACATCGGCGTTCAGCAGATTCGCGTGACTCAAATCGGCGCGCATTAACAGCGCCTCGCTCAGGTTGGCAAAGCTGGCATCGGCGCCGATGAGCTTGGCGCCGATCAGTACTGCGCCACGTAATTGCGCGCGATATAAGCTTGCCCCGGTTAAATCCGCACCCGACATTTTTGCGTAATCCAACACCGCTTCATCGAGCTTGGCGGCACTCAGATCGGCACCGCGCAAATCGGCATCGGTCAATTGTGCGTTGCGCAGATTGATATCGTGCAAGCGCGCGCCGCGCATATTTACATTGTCCAGTATTCCCCAATCCAGCACGGTACGCTCTAGCCTGGCCTGCGCCAGATCGGCCTTGGACAAAATTGCGCCGCTCATCTGCACTTCACGCAAATCGGCGGCGTTTAAATTGGCTCCACGCATGTCGGCGCCGATGAGTATGGCTCCGCGTGCATCCACATGCGCCAGCAACGCGCCACGCAAATCGGCCGCACTGAAATCCGCTCCGGCGAGTCGTGCACCTTGCAGATTAACATTGAGCAGGTCGGCACCGACGAACAGCGTGCCGCGCAAATCCGCCTTACTCAAATTGGCCTGGTCAAGTAACGCCGCGTGCAACCGCGCCCGGCTTAAGTCGGTATCGCGTAGATCCGCACCGCGCAAGTTAATGTCACGTAGATCAGCACCCGGCAATTGCACGCCGCGCAAATCGGCCCCGCATAAATTCACACCACGCCGAATCTCTGCCGCCAGCGGTTTGCTGCCATTTTTAAATTTTCCGTCGCATTCAGGCGCCGCTGAACGCACCTGCGAACTCACCACCATGAGCATCAGAAGCAACCACGACAATGACCGCCCAGGACCTTGCATACCCACCCCCGTCATGAACTATAGGTCAATCATAAGGCCTGTAGTATCCACGTGTTAGCGTGATATTACGGAGTATTTTTTGCACGCTTGGCTCACCAGTGCACGCCCGCGCCGAAATAAGGCCCTGCGAGCGTGGCGCTCGCATTACTCAATGCGCGATAGCCGAGTTCAACCGACCAATAGCGGCGCCGATAACGCGCTGCGATATCATGCTCGCTCACTCCGTCAGCAAATACCGGCCGGTATTCAAGCGCGTAGTTCCCGAAGATGTACGCCAAAGGCAATGAGACCATGACTCTGGCCGTGACATTATTTCCGGAGAATTGCAGCATGCCGAGCATAACATCGGCCTGGAACTGTTCGCCGAAAGTGAAGCGTCCGCCCACACCCCAACGCGCCGCAAGCAGTGCATCGCGCGGATGCCGTTCGCGGTAATCCGATACCTGTGCCGTGACTAGATATGGACCATAAGCCAGCTGCGAGCGCACATCGACGGCGTACAAACCCGACGCCAAGTGCTGCGTAAATAGCTCGGCGCGCAGCACCGGCGACACGGCGTCGCCCGATTCGTGTTGTTCCTGCAACAACCCACTCGCCTGCGCCGCCGGTGCGAACACCACGTGAAAGAAATCACCCATCGATTCAAACAACGGCTTGATAAACACTTCGTCAAGGAGCTCATCTAAAAAGTCTGTACCTGGCTCTGACGTAGAACGGTCATGCTGCTTTTGTGATGCTGGGGGGACGGTTCAAACCGGATTCAAAGTCGTCGAGCTGTCCCGCTGCGCACCGCATGCTCAATAGCGTTGCGATCAGAAAAAATATAGCATTGCGCGCGTTAGGCATCGTTAAAACGGCGCGAACGTCCAACCGAAGTGCAGTGCAGGAAACAGCGTCGACTTGCCGCGACTCGCCCCGCGCAACTCCCGCTGGTAGTCGAGATCCACGGCCCAAAAGCGCGTGAAATACACGCTGTCATGCAGCGGCGTAGATTGCTGGTAACGCAGCGTGAATCCATCCCACGCGCTCGACCGCTCCGCCAACCCTGCGACGCCGCTGTTGTAGCCGAACGCCACTGAACGATACACCCCGGCGTCGACCCGTTGCAGGCCGAATAGTAGATCGAATTGCGTGGCGATAATCGAGGTGTGCACTTCCAGCTGCGCGACCGGGGCGTAGTCGAAATTACGCCAGCGCGGCGTAATTAAAGTGCCTAACGTTAGCAAATAGGGAAGACCGGCACCGGCATAGACACCGCCGTCCAGATACGCGGTACGGCGATCGTGAATCTCATCCGCTTGATTGGCGCAGGCGTGGCCTGCGCTGCATAGCAACATCAGTACGACGAGAGTTCTCAAGCGCTCCCCCAGATCGAATTTTTTGCGATGCTAACATGCCGGCATCGCAAGATAAGATCCGCTAGGATTCTAAAATCTCAGTCGCCCAATTCAATAGCGCTTGCGCTTAATAAGTTACTGCCGAAGGTGCCGGTGATCTTCACCTTATCGTCGATGTTGTAACCCTGAGAATCTCCGCTTGGAATAAGTACGGTCACACCTGCGACGGTAAGTTGCCCCAGTGCCGGGATGTTTTCAACCGCACCTTTCAAACTTACGATTCCAGGGGACTCCGCATCGTTGCGTATCATTTGAGTGGCGATCCACCCACCACTCCCATCCTTATAGATTTTCATCTCAACGTAGTCCTCGAGCGCCAGCTTATTGATGCCAAAATCCCATACCGGATCGTTATCGCGCTCATCTTTTAACACAGTAAAATTGTTTACTTGCACAGTAAGTCCGAGCACGGATACCGTGCTGGCTGTTTTGTCGATGGCCAACACATAGGCGCTTAAACTCGCGGCGCTGGCCTCTCTAAATTTGATCTTATTCGCAGTCGCGTTGCCGTTCGAATCGGATTGCGCGTCGACTTCCAGCGTGGCGCCAACAACAAGCTTATTGATATCCCCGTTTTCATATTGCGTTTGATTGGTCAATAAAATGATCTGCCCATTGAGCTCAAACATCGCCGGCGAATTCACCTTCGTGACGATGCCTTCCAGCTCCAAAGTATCGCCGTCGTTCCCCACTACACCTTTACGGCCACCGTCTTTGATTTCGATTTTGTTAGCCGATAAAACGTTGTTTACTGGCGCGTACGTGCTCTTGATCTCGACATACAGATCGTTGCTTAATCCATTAGGCGCATCGACGCTCGCAAGGCTGTAGTCAATCACCAGCGCGCCTACCTTGAAAGTTTTAACATCTGAATTTAAATCCGCCACCACGCCTTTGAGCTCGACTTCTTCATTGGTAAAGACGTCCTTTTTCAATTCGATGCGCGTCGCATGAATCTCGCCGTGACCGGAAGAAAATCCGCTGACTTCGATCACGTTGTTAATTTGCATCGTAGGCAAAGAAAATCCCGCCGGTCCGGCAAATAGAGTTTCCGCAGTAACGTGTACCGTCTGACCCATCACGTTCACAGTTTTAGCGACCGTATCGATCGCAAGCACGATACCTTCTAACTCATCCGCGTAATCAATGGTCGTCGCCACACCGGTTTTGCCATCGGCATTGACGCTACCATTCACTTTTACCACCATTCCGACAGCCAGCTTGTCCTCGCTCTGCACCACGCCATCCAAGGTGATCGTGCTCGCTTTAGACTCGTATTCCACGCCGTTCACGAACACGCTGCCAAAGCCGGTGATGCGGCCTTGCGTGGTGTGCGTGTCCTTCGCGCCGGTTCCACTGGTACCGCCGTCGGAACAAGCGGTGAGCGCCAATAAAATAGCCACGGGCGCCCAGCGATAGAAGTTACACATCGTGTTCATGAGGAGGCTCCTTAATGCTTTCGTCTTCAAAATAATACAACCCGATACCGCTCGCTTTGCGTCCGGTACCGGTCACTTTCGGATTGCTATCGCGGTCATGCGCGGCCATCCAGCGATCAAACTTTTCGATGAATTGCTGCCCTTGCTCGGCGAGCAATCGGCGCAGCTCGACCACCGCTTCTTCGGGCAGGTTGTTGTAATACACTTTGCGCTGAAAAAACGGATCTTTGCCCGCAGACTGGATGTTATGGTCAATTGTCGAGATCAGCCCCGCGACGTCTTTGCCTAAGATTCCGAGCTTCTCGGCTTCGCCGGTTTTGGGCACATAAGACCGGCTCAGCAAGCGGAGGTAACCGTCGTCTTGTTGCTCGACGACACCGGTGTGCATCAATTCATCCAAAATGGCCCGCGGCGGCACATCGCCGCTGAATTTTCTAACCAAGTCGCTGAAGCTCGTCTGCTGGCCGCTAAACAGCAGCAAGCGCGGCTGCCCGGCCGCATCGAGGAAGTCCGGGTCGCGCACCCAACCGGCCACCACGCGCGCGGCCCGGTGGTGACGCTCGATAAAATCGTTATCGAAATTTCCTTCGAGCTGGATAATGCGTTGCACTTCTTTACGCGGCACGCCGGTGATGGTTGAAACACGCGAAGTGCTTTGTTTTCTACCGGGCATATTGAATTCGCTACGCGCCACGTCGACATATACTTGCTTCGCCATCTCGGCCAAGCCGGCAAACGGCACGCCGTTGCGTAACAATAAGCGGACCAGCGGGCGCAACAACTTGAGAATTGCTTTGGACAGCGCCTGCTGATGATCTTGCGAGTTCATAATATTCTATTAGTAATGTCCTAACCTTTGGTTCAAGCGGTCAACGCTTGGTACGATGATCTCATTCTCGTTGCTTTGATTTTAAAAACGGCGGCCTTAAAAAAGGCCGCCGCAGTTACCCGGCTTCAATCCGGCGTATTAAACCGGAATGTTGCTTCTGAACCTCAATCGTCGGTCTCGATCTTGCTGGCGGTCAGCGTGTTGTTGGCAAAGGTGCCGCTCACCTTGACTTTGGTTCCGACGACCGGCGCTACGCCACCGAATTTGGTCAGATCCACGTTGGTGAGATCCACACTGACTCCGGCAATCACAATCAACAACCCGTTGATGGAGTCCACTGTGCCTTCTAACTTGGAGTCATCGCTATCGCCACCTCTAGACTCCCGCTTAAATTTGGTCGCAATCAGATCGCCACTGGTTGCGTCCTTGTAGGCTTCGATTTTCACTGTGTCATAGATAGCGATATCCTTCAGGCTGAAGTAACGAATATCATCCTCATCGTCTTCCAGCGCGGTCAGGCTGTTGACGTGAATCACCTGCCCCAACACCGTCACGGTACTCGCATTGACATCAACTGCTCCGACCAAGGCTTTTATTTCAATATCGCCTTCCTCACGGAGCTTAACTTTTTCGGCAACCAGCTTGTGCTCCGCATTCATCGTGCCTTTCACTTCGAGCTTCACGCCGGTCTTGATGCTTGCTAGTGCTCCGTGTTCGTACTTGGTGGTGGCGCTCAGCACGACGACTTGATCGTTTAGCGTGAATTCAGCGGGGAGTGATGCATCGCTAGTGACGATACCTTCCAGTTCCAGCTCCTCACCGACCGAGACATCTACACCTTTCTTGCCATCGCCATCCAGCTCCACTTTGCTTGCGATCAACACCATGCCGGTGAGCATTTGTTTGCTCTTGACCTCGACATACATGTCGTTGGCCAACATACCGTTGGGGATATCATCCAGCTTTGCCGTGCTGTAATCGATCAATTGCATGCCAATCTTGAATGTTTTGGCGGTGCTATCAAGGTCGGTAATTACGCCTTTCAACTCGATTTCATCGTCGGCCTCCATGGCGAGCTTCTTAACTTCAACGCGGGTGGCATAGATGGTGCCATCGCCGGCGGTGTAACCGCTGACTTCGACGATGTTGCCGGCCGTGATCATCTCCATCGAGGTAATCGTGCTTACCTTGCTTTTAAAGATCGTGGTCGTATCGACATTCACGGTTTGGCCCATCACGGTCAAGGTGCCTTTGCCCGCAACAACCGTA
>JACQEQ010000407.1 GCA_016200445.1 Gammaproteobacteria bacterium
CCCGCTGGGCGACAAAGGCCATGCGCTTGGGGTCCAGATCATGACATTCGTAAACAATCTACAGGTCGGCGTACTCGGCGCGGTGGGTTTGGCGCTGATGGTTTACACCGGCCTCACGTTATTGCACCAAACCGAACAAGCCTTCAACGAGATCTGGCACGTGGAACGTGCGCGGGTGTTGTGGCGGCGTTTCAGCGATTACCTCAGCGTGTTGTTGGTCGGCCCGGTGTTGGTGGTCGCGGCCGTGAGCATCACCGCGTCGGTGATGAGCACAACCGTGATGATCAAATTGGTGTCCTTCGGGCCGCTCGGCGTGATCATTGCGCTGGGCGGAAAACTGCTCTCGTCCGTCCTCGTCATGGTGGCATTTACCTTTGTTTATGGCTTCGTGCCGAACACGCGGGTGCGTTTTGGCGCCGCGCTAACCGGCGGTGTCGTGGCGGGCGTGTTATGGGAACTGGCAGGCTGGGCGTTCGCCGCACTGATGGTGCATTCCACAACCTACACCGCGTTGTATTCCAGCTTCGCCATCGTGATTCTGTTTTTCGTCTGGCTCTATGTCAGCTGGACTATCGTGTTAATCGGCGCCTGCATCGCGTATTACACGCAAAACCTCGACGAAGTGGCGCGGCGCGAAAGCGATGCAATGGAATCGTTCGGCGTGGGCGAACGGTTGCTGCTTACCGTGATGTTGCATATTGCGCGCGCCTTGTTGGCGGGCGAGCCCGATTTAAGCCGCGCTGAACTCGCGCACAAATGCCGCGTCAGCGGCGAGACGCTTGAGCCGGTGTTAGCGGCGCTCGTCAGCGGGGGATGGGTCAAACTCACCGCAGACGATCCACCGCATTACTCGCCGCTAAAGGCGCTGGATCAAATCGAGATCGCACAGCTGTGGCGCACCGCGCATAGCAGCAGCGCGGGCGATGCGCCGGAAGTCGCAATGTTGTTGCAGGAAATCGATGCCGTTCTCACGCGCGGTTTGCAGGGCATCACGCTGCACGATTGGGTGAGCCGATCCAGTGCAAAACTGTCGTGGGTTCCCGAGGCCAAAACGTGAACTGTACGGATTTGAGTCGGGTGATGAGGAGTGTCTACACGCCAGGTTACAATGCCGCATCTTACTAACTGTTCCCATTCGCCATGCATCCAGTAGTCCGTGTGATCAGTTTGATTGTGTTGGGCAGCGCCATGGCGTTGAGCCAAGGGCGTGCGGTGTGGTTCGCCACCTCACTGGTGCTGGCCATGTACGTCGCAACTTCTACCACGCACCTGGCACCTGCATTAAAAATGCTGCGGCGCATGCGCTGGCTGTTCATTTCCATCGTCGGATTTTATTTCTGGTTCACCCCGGGCGAGCCGTTGTGGGGCGGCGCATCGAACTGGCTGCCCAGCGTCGAAGGGTTGCAACTGGGCGGCGCGCGCATCGCGGCGCTGGTCACCTTGGTGCTGGCGGTGAATCTGCTGCTGCAAACCACGTCACGCGATGCGATGGTGAGCGCCGTGTTGTGGCTGACAAAACCGCTGCACTGGCTCGGCTTCGCACACGAACGGCTGGCGGTGCGCTTGTCGCTGGTATTCGAAGCGGTGCGTGAAGTGCAAAGCTTGTATGCTGCCATGCCCACGAGTACCGAACGCCGCACTCCGTTGGCCCGCTTCGGCGAACGCGTTGCAACCTTGTTTGAACAAACGCTACAACGCGCCGACACGCAAGAGTTGCATGAGCTGCATGTTGACATTTCAGAAAATCCACCCTGGTATCAATGGCTATATCCGTTGCTCACAGCGATTGCGCTGCTTGCGGTATTGGCCAGCGAACGGTTGGGATAAACAACCATGCGCATCGCCGTCGGCATCGAATACAACGGCCTGGCCTACGCGGGCTGGCAACATCAAGGTCACGCACCCACGGTGCAGCAGGCAGTCGAGCAGGCCTTGTCGGTGGTCGCCGATCAACCGGTAAAGGTCATTGCGGCGGGGCGCACCGATGCCGGTGTGCACGCGCTCGGACAGGTAGCACATTTTGACACCAGCGCGCAGCGCACGCCGCGCGCCTGGTTGTTAGGCACCAATGCCAACCTATCGCGCGACGTCGCGCTGACCTGGGTGCAACCAGTCAGCGACGAGTTTCACGCGCGCTTCAGCGCGCAGCGCCGCCGTTACCGCTATGTGATTCTCAACCGCACGGCGCGCTCTGGCGTGCTGGACACCCGCATGGCCTGGGTGCATTACCCGCTCGACGCGCAGCGCATGGCGCAGGCCGCACAAACCTTGCTCGGCACCCACGATTTTTCGTCGTACCGCGCGACCGCCTGCCAGTCCAAAAAGCCGGTGAAAACCGTCTACGAACTCAGCGTGCACCGCCGTGACGATATGATCGTGCTCGACATTGAAGCCGACGGCTTTCTGCACCACATGGTGCGCAATATCGTCGGTGTGTTACTGGCCATCGGCTGCGGCGAACGCGAGGTTGCCTGGGCTCAAGAAGTGCTGGCCGCGCGCAACCGCAACGCCGGCGGCGTGACCGCCTCGCCGCACGGTTTGTACTTCGTGCACGCGGTTTATCCCGAGCACTTCGCCATCCCGCGCCTATCGTCACCTATCCTGGTTTGGTAAACTCGCGGCCGAATATATGGAGCGAATAGATTGCAAAGCAGCTCGCTTGCGCGATATCCGGTGAAGAGTATTTTTTGCTCCGACCGTGACCACCCCACCCCTACGGGGCACCCCTCCTTGAAAATAAGGAGGGGAGGAAGAGTGCTGTTCTCCCCTCCAAGGAGGGGTGGCGGCGCAGCCGACGGGGTGGTCAGGTGGGCGTGCCTTTAACCGATCTGCACCCAGTGCCGGGCTACATTAGCGGTGATTCGATGCAACCCACCCGAGTAAAAATTTGCGGTATCACGCGCCCCGAAGACGGGCTCGCCGCCGCGCGTAGCGGCGCGGATGCCATCGGCCTGGTGTTTTACGCGCCCAGACCACGGCATGTGAGCGTCGAACAAGCGCGCGCCGTGGTGCAAGCCTTGCCGCCGTTCGTCACCGTGGTGGGTTTGTTTGTAAACGCGCCGCAGCAGGAAATCGCCGACGTGTTGCAGCAGGTACGGCTGGACGTGCTGCAATTTCACGGCGACGAAACTCCGGACCAGTGCGCGCGCTACCGCCTACCGTATCTCAAGGTACTGCGCGTGACGCCAACGACCGACATCGCACGCGCCGCCAGCAGCTATGCGAGCGCGCAAGGCTTACTGCTCGACACGCATGTCGACGGCATACCCGGCGGTACCGGACAAACCTTTGACTGGAATCTGGTGCCGCGTGATTTACCGATGCCGTTGATACTCGCTGGTGGCTTGTCGCCGCTCAATGTGAAGCAGGCAATCCGAACCGCGCGCCCGTACGGCGTCGACGTCAGTGGCGGCGTCGAGGCCGCGAAAGGCATTAAAGACGCGGCGAAAATCGCGGCGTTCATGAAAGAGGTTGCGGGTGCCGTAGCTTGAAAAATTGTTATATCCCTTCAATGATATCCATTGCGCGACCAGATTGAATGAACATTCAGCCAAAACTATTTCTTCCAGCGCCTGATGGCACCGGTAACAAAGTGGAAGTACTCCACAACGGTTCAGTTGTAATCGTAGGCGCGAATGGATCAGGCAAGAGTCGGCTTGGGGCTTGGATAGAAAAAAATACGGGGACAGATGTAATCGTTCATCGCATATCCGCACAGCGAGCTCTCGATTTGCCGGACTATGCTGTTATGAAGTCACTGGAGCAATCGAATAACGACCTACTATGGGGAAACGAAAATCCCCAATACGCTAACCAAGCGCATAAGTGGAATCATCGCTGGGGCAGTCGCCCTGAAACTTACATGCAAAATGACTATGGGAAGGTTCTCTCTACGCTGTTTGCAAGAAGTGCAGATCGAGACAAGAAGCATACAAAAGAAGCTAGGGAAACAGGGAAATTTAGCGCTGTTCCCGATGCGCCAATTGACGCACTGATTAAGTTATGGAATGAAATTCTTCCCCACAGAACAATACTGCTCGACGACGGAAAGGTAAGTGTTAAGCATGTTTCGCTTGGGAAGGATTACCACGGTAAGGAAATGAGTGACGGGGAACGAGTAGCGTTGTATTTAATGGGGCAGTGTTTATGTGCACCCGCAGGCTCCATCCTTGTCATCGACGAACCAGAACTCCACCTCCACTCATCAATAATGCAGTCCTTGTGGGATAAGCTGGAAGAGGCACAAAAGGACTGCCTATTCGTTTACATTACACATGATCTCAATTTTGCATCTACGCGCGTAAGTACCACTAGTATCTGGGTGA
The DNA here is from genome assembly GCA_016200445.1 of Gammaproteobacteria bacterium. GTDB lineage: Bacteria > Pseudomonadota > Gammaproteobacteria > SG8-11 > SG8-11 > UBA6921. Next base: position 4,326 of record JACQEQ010000407.1, read on the forward strand.
AGGAGTTTGATGGGGCAAGCAAGTGGTCATGGGAGGCTGTGCCAGAGATTGATGAGTTCCCTGAAAGCCTTTTGCTTGAGTTGCTCGGAAATAGACGAACAGTTGTTTTTGTTGAAGGTGAGAAAGGTGGAAAGGATCATGCTATCTACCAGTCAGTTTATAGAACCTACCATGTAGTTCCGAGAAGCGGCTGTCAGCGCGTCATTGAATCTGCAAGAGCATTGCGGCTTAACGAATCATTTCACCACATCAGTGTTTTTGGTCTCATTGATAGAGATTTCCGAACCGATGCCGAGATTCAGAGTTTGGCTAATTCTGGCGTGCACTGCATTGATGTAGCGGAGATTGAAAATATTCTTCTCAATGAAAATACACTGCGCCTTGTCGCGAAGAACCAACTACTCAATCCTGATGATGTAGTTGCGCGCGCAACTACGATGGCGATAGATCTGCTGAAAAACGATATTGAACGCCAAGCTTCGTTAAGGACATACAGAGCTATCGAAAATAGGCTAAGTCAAATTGACACTAAGCCTGTAGGTTTGGATGCGATTAAAAAATCTATTGCAGATTCCGCAGCATCAATCGACGTCGATGCGATATTTGCCGAAAACGTAAAGCTCTACACTGAGTTATCGACCCTGAATGAAGTTCTGAAGTACTACAACAACAAAGGATTGGTTCAAAATATCTGTTCAATATTTGAATTAGGAAAAAATGGTTACGAAAAGCTGGTTTTGCGGATGTTGAATTCCGATGAGCGAGATGTCGTTTTAGATGGGCTTAGGCAGTATGTACCTACGCTCAACCCTGGCACCCTAAAGTGTGCGGGTTAGTTCCGACGTTGGCAGATAATCTGCGGCTAGCAGTTGAACGAATAATCGCTTTTCCCTTCGCGGCGGAAAGGAGATGCAATAGCAACTTAGGCATCATCGACGAAACTAGAATATGAAAAACTCAACAACAAAAATTCCCTACCAACTCCCCGACGCCCTCGGTCACTTCGGCCCCTACGGCGGCCGCTTCGTTGCCGAGACCTTGATGCAGCCGCTGGAAGAACTGCGGCTCGCCTACGAACGTTATCGCAACGACCCAGAGTTTTGTGCGGAGCTTGACTTTGATCTGAAGCATTTCGTCGGTCGGCCGTCGCCGCTGTATTACGCCAAACGTTGGAGTGAAACGCTGGGCGGGGCGCGCATTTATCTGAAGCGCGAAGATTTGAATCACACCGGCGCACACAAGATCAACAACACCGTGGGCCAGGCGCTGCTTGCCAAACGCATGGGCAAGAAACGCGTGATCGCGGAAACCGGCGCGGGGCAGCACGGCGTGGCGACCGCGACGGTGGCGGCGCGCTTCGGTTTCGAGTGCGTGGTGTACATGGGGTCGGAAGATATTCAGCGCCAGGCGATCAATGTGTATCGCATGAAGTTGCTGGGCGCCACCGTGGTGCCGGTGACATCCGGTTCCAAAACGCTCAAGGATGCGCTTAACGAAGCGATGCGCGATTGGGTGACGAATATTGACAATACTTTTTACATCATCGGCACCGTCGCCGGGCCGCATCCGTATCCGGCCATGGTGCGTGACTTTCAAGCGGTGATCGGCCGCGAGGCGCGCGCGCAGATGTTGGAACAGGAAGGCAAGTTGCCGGACGCGCTGGTCGCCTGCGTCGGCGGCGGGTCGAATGCGATGGGTCTGTTCTATCCATTTATCGACGATAACGGTGTGGCCATGTACGGCGTCGAAGCGGCAGGGGACGGTATGCACACGGATCGTCATGCGGCGTCGCTGGGTGCGGGAAGGCCGGGCGTGCTGCATGGCAATCGCACCTATTTGCTGGAAGACGCCGACGGGCAAATCATCGAAACCCATTCGATCTCGGCGGGTCTGGATTATCCCGGCGTCGGTCCCGAACATGCGTGGCTGAAAGATGCGGGTCGCGCGCACTACGTGCCGATCACCGATGCCGAAGCGCTGCAAGCATTCCACCAGCTCACGCGGCTGGAAGGCATCATTCCGGCGCTGGAATCGAGTCACGCGCTGGCTTACGCGGCCAAGCTCGCGCCGACGCTGCGCAAAGATCAAACCGTGCTGGTGAATTTGTCGGGACGCGGCGACAAAGATATCCACACGGTCGCGGCGATTGAGGGCATTAAAGTATGAACCGCATCGACGCCTGTTTTAAACAGCTGCGCGAACGCAAGCTCAGCGCGCTGGTTCCTTATTTCACCGCCGGTGATCCACATCCCGACACCACCGTGCCGATGATGCACGCGATGGTGGAAGCGGGTGCAGACATTATCGAGCTGGGCGTGCCGTTTTCCGACCCGATGGCCGACGGCCCGGTGATTCAGCGCGCCAGCGAGCGGGCGTTGCTGCATCACGTGAGCCTGAAGCGCGTGTTTGAATTCGTGCGTGCGTTCCGCATGACGGACAGCACCACGCCGGTGATCTTGATGGGCTATCTGAATCCGGTGGAAGTGATGGGCTATGCGAGTTTCGCCGCACAAGCGGCAGCGGCCGGGGTGGACGGCGTGCTTACCGTCGATCTACCGCCCGAAGAAGGCGCCGAGTTTGTGGCGGCGCTGGACCGCCACCAGATCGCGCCGATATTTTTGATTGCGCCGACCACGCCGCCTGCGCGGATTAAAATCATTTGCAGTTTTGCGCGCGGCTTTGTCTATTATGTTTCGCTCAAAGGCGTGACCGGCGCCGCGAATCTTGACATTTTAGCGGTGACGGAAAAACTCAAACAGATTCGTGCCGCGAGCAGCTTGCCGGTTGGTGTAGGCTTCGGTATCCGCGACGCGCAAACTGCGGCGAGCGTCGCTGCGGTTGCCGACGCGGTGGTGGTTGGTAGTGCGGTGGTGAAGCAGATTGAAGAGCATGGCGCTGCAGGTGCGGTGAACGCGGTTGCGAAATTGCTGCGGGAAATGCGCGCCGCAATGGACTTTGGTAGGCTGGGTTAGCGCAGCGTAACCCAGCGTTCGCCGCCGCTGGGTTTATCAACCCAGCCTACAAATAAACGTATTGGAGCGGAAATAATCGCATAAGCAGAGCGTTCTTCTCCCTGCAAGGGGGAAGCGGTGGTGAAATAGATTGAAGAGCATGCTGCCGTAGGCGCGATGAACGCGGTTGCGAAATTGCTGCGGGAAATGCGCGCAGCGATGGACATTGGTAGGCTGGGTTAGCGCAGCGTAACCCAGCATTTCACCGCCGCTGGGTTTAGCAACCCAGCCTACAATTGTAAAAAATTGAACTACCGAACGAGGCACCAACCATGAGCTGGCTGAAAAATTTAATTCCCTCCACCATCCGTACCGAAGGGCAGCAGAAGAAAAATGTGCCCGAAGGGCTGTGGACCAAGTGCGACGGCTGCGGCGCGGTTCTTTACAAGCCGGAACTGGAACGCAACGTTCATGTCTGCCCGAAATGTTCCTTCCACATTCGCGTCGGTGCGCGCCAGAGATTAGATGCCTTGCTCGACGAGGAGC
>JACQEQ010000416.1 GCA_016200445.1 Gammaproteobacteria bacterium
CGATGCTGACGTTGGTTGGCTTCTTTGCAGTTTTGGAGTCGCGGACGGATCGCATCGGGTTGCTCCGGATGAATAGCATGCGCATAGAGTATGCGCATGAAAAATGTGCGTCAATCGGGGGTCGCATTCTGCGCATGTATATTCCCGGAACATCTGCATGTCGTTTGACCTTTTTTTGGAGAACGCGGCTGGATTACGCAACGCGGTGGAAAAATGATCACCAAAAAGTAGATGCCCCTCGGTGCTGGCGGCGGATCTTTCAGCACTGCACGGGCTCTGCGGCACGCCGCAGAAACCAGCGGGCTGCGTCCTTGTAGAAGCAGTCGTTGTCCGGTTGCGCTTGGGTGTACCATGCGCGGAGAAATTTTCCAGCGAATATGCACTCTCATGGACTACTTTGAACTGCGTATTTTACGCCAGCAGCACGCCGCGTGGCGGTTGTTGCTGGCCGATCATGCGCCATTGATCGCCGGGTTTTTTCAGCGTGCGTTTATCCGCGCCAATCGCCGTTCCATCGCGCAAGCCGAGCTGGCGTCGTTGCTCGACGACGAGTTGTTCCGCATCCGCGCGGTGGAAGGCGCGCAGGCGTATCCGCGCGCCGCCAAGGATTACCTCGACGACTGGGCGCGCGGCGAGGCAGCGTTTTTGCGCAAGTATTTTCCCAAGGGCAAAGACGAGGCGGAGTTCGATTTGACGCCCGCAGCGGAGCAGGCGGTCGAGTGGTTGCGCAGCCTGGAGCAAAAACAATTCGTCGGCACCGAATCGCGTTTGCAGACGGTGTTTCAACTGTTGCGCGAATTGGTACAACTCACCGAACTGGACCGCACGGCGCGCATCGCGGAATTGCAGCGGCAGAAAGCCGCGCTCGAAGTGCAGATCGCGCACTTGGAAAACGGTGCGCCGCTGACGTTCGATGCCACGCAAGTGAAGGAACGCTTTTTCCAGATCGAAGACAACGCGCGGCGTCTGTTGGCCGATTTCCGCCAGGTGGAGGAAAACTTCCGGCGTCTCGACCGGCAGGTGCGCGAAAAAATCGCCGTCAGCGAAGACGGCAAGGGCGCGCTACTTGACAGCGTGTTCGGCGATCAAGATGCGATTGCCGATTCCGATCAGGGCAAGAGTTTTCGTGCGTTTTGGGCCTACCTCATGTCGCCGGCCCGTCAGGGAGAAATGAGCGCGTTCGTCGAACGCATTTACGCGTTGCCGCCGGTGCAAGACTTGATCCCCTCGGATTTTCTGCGCGACCTGCGCTTTCAGCTGTTGGCGGCGGGCGAGAAAGTGCAGCGCACCGGTTCGTTGCTGGTGGAGCAGCTCAAACGCTATCTCGACGAACGTGTGTGGATGGAAAACAAACGCATCATGCAGTTGATAGCCGCCATCGAGCGCCAGGCGGTGGCGGTGAAAGACGCCGCACCGGCGGAACGCGTGTTCGCGTGGATCAGTGACGTTAAACCAGCGGTTGAATTGCCAATGGCGCGCAGTTTGTTCCGGCCCGCCGTTGCGGTGCAGCTAGCCGATGCGGACGTGGACGAAGGCGCAGCGGCGTTCGACGCCGCAGCGCTGTACCAGCAACATTACGTCGACACACAGCGCCTGCAAGCCAACCTGCGCCAGGCGTTGCAGCGCCGTGCGCAAATCTCGCTGGCGCAGCTGTGCGAGGAATTTCCCTTGGAGCAGGGCTTGAGCGAACTGGTGGCATACTTGAACCTGGCCAGTCAATCGCCGCGCGCGAGCATCGACGCCGACGCGCCGCAATCGATCGTCTGGCAACAAACCAACGGTCAATGGCGGCGCGCCCAGGTGCCGCTGGTTGTGTTTACGAGATGAGCATGGACGACACAACCCAAACGCAACTTACCCCGGTGTTGGTGCACTTGATGAAGAGCGTGTTGTACCGCGACACGCACGGCGCGTTATGGCAAAACCTGGCGCTATTGGAGGCGCGCGTGCGCGATTATGTGGCGGTGCTGGGCTTGGAGTTGTGGCTGGACGAGGCGGAAGGTTATGCTTTTTTGAAGCAGCGCCCAGGCGACGATGCGGACGGTGGCGACACGCCCAAGCTGGTCGCGCGCCGGCCCTTGAGCTATCCGGTGAGCCTGTTGTGCGTGTTGCTGCGCAAGCGTCTGGCCGAGGCCGACCACGGCGGCGGCGACGTGAAAACCGTCGTCACGCGTGACGACCTGCATCTGGCCATGCGGGTATATTTGAAACCACTGGCGAACGAAGCGCGCCAGGCAGAACAAATGGACACCGCGATCAACAAGACCGTGGAGCTGGGATTCTTAAAGCCCCTGGCGGAAGCGCAGCATTTCGAAGTGCGCCGCATCGTCAAGGCGCTGGTGGATGCCGATTGGCTGGTCGATGTGAATGAAAAGCTCGAGGTCTATCGCCGCCATGCCGAATGAAGCAAGCGAAGCACTGGATTTTTCCGCGCCGGAAGCGCAAGCCGGATTCCGCTTGCAGCGTTTCGAAGTGTTGAACTGGGGCACCTTTCATCGCCACGTCTGGCACGTTGCGCCGGGTGGCGATAACGCACTGCTGACCGGCGACATCGGCTCGGGCAAATCCACCTTGGTGGATGCGCTGACCACGCTGCTGGTGCCCAGCCAGAAAATCACCTACAACAAAGCCGCCGGTGCGGAAGGCCGCGAGCGCAGCCAGACCTCCTACGTGCGCGGTTATTACAAAAGCGAAAAAGACGCGGACAGTCTCAACGCCAAGGCGGTCGCGCTGCGCGATCACACCAGCTATAGCGTGTTGCTCGGTTTGTTTCATAACACGGGCTACGACCAATGGGTGACGTTGGCGCAAATTTTCTGGAGCAAACCCGGTCAGCAACATCCCGAACGCTTGTACTTGGTGGCCGACCGCCCGTTGGCGATCGCTACGGATTTCAGCGGCTTCGGCGGCGACCTGCAGCAACTGCGCAAGCGCTTACGTCAGGATCGGGGCGTGACATTATTCGACAGCTTCGTGCAATACGCCGCCGAGTTCCGCCGCCGCATGGGCATCGAAAACGAACAAGCCCTGGCGCTATTTTATCAAACCGTGTCGATGAAGTCGGTCGGCAATCTCACCGACTTCGTGCGCGACCACATGCTGGAACCGCCGCCGGTCGAGGCGCGCGTCGAAACCTTGTGCCGCGAATTCGAAAATCTAAATCAGGCGCACGACGCGGTGGTCAAGGCGCGCCGCCAGATCGAAATGCTGATGCCGTTGGTGCAGACTTGCGACCGCTTGGCGGAGGTGGAGCGCGCAGGCGAACATTTGCGCGCGTGCCGCGACGCGTTGCGGCCGTATTTCGACGGCATCAAAGCCGGGTTGCTCGCCGAACGCATCGAACGCCGCAGTCAAGACCTGGAGCGCATCGACGACCGCATACGTCGTGCGCGCGCAGCGCTCGCCGACTTGCGTGGGCAAGAGGCGGATGTGCGGCGCGCCATCGACGATCAGGGCGGGCGGCGCCTGGCCGACATCGAGCGCGAAGTCGAACGGCTCACGCAAGAGCGTGCTCGCCGCCAGCAGCAGGCGGAGCGTTACCAAACCTTGTGCCGTGCGCAGGATTTCGATGCAACGCTGGACGAAGCACCCTTTCACGCCGTGCGTGAACAAGGCGCGGCACGGCGCGCGGCGTTGGAGCAGGCGCAGGCCCAGCTTGAAGAACAGCAAGTTGATTTAGCAGTGCAGAAGCAGCGGCTCAAGCACGCGCATGAGCAGTTGAGCGCGGAGCTTACGTCGCTGCGTGCGCGCAAGACTAACATCCCGGCGCGCAGTCTCGCGCTGCGGGCACAGGTGTGCGATGCGCTGGAAATTCCTGACGACGAACTGCCATTCGCAGGCGAGCTAATGCAAGTGCGCACCGAGGAGGCGCGTTGGGAAGGCGCGCTCGAACGCGTGTTACACAATTTCGGCGTGAGCCTGCTGGTGCCGGAGCGGCACTATGCGCGCGTCGCGCACTACGCGGATGCCACCGACTTGAAGGCACGGCTGGTGTATTTCCGCGTCGGCGCGCAAGTGCGCCCCGCAGCGCAAACGCCAGCGCCGGACGCGTTAGTGCACAAGCTTGATATTAAACCGGACAGCGAGTTTTACCCTTGGCTTACGCGTGAACTCGGTGCGCGTTTCGATTATGCCTGTTGCTCTGATTTCGAATCTTTCCAGCGCCGCCCCAAGGCCTTGTCGTTAAACGGCCAGATCAAGAGCGGCGGCGAGCGTCACGAAAAAGACGACCGCCACGCACTTAACGATCGCACCCGTTACGTGCTGGGCTGGAGCAACGCGGAAAAAATCCGCGCGCTGGAAAATAACGAAGTGTGCTTGCATCACGACATGCTCGCGCTACTGAGCGCACTGCACCAAACCGAGCTCGACAAAAAACAGCGGCAGGCGGCGCGCGATCAGGTGTTGGAGCTGCTACGTTTCGAACGTTTGAGCGAAATCGTGTGGGCACCGCTGGCGACGCAAGTTGAAATTCTGGTGGAAGAAAGGCGCCGCATCGAACACGGCTCCGACCGCTTGCGCGAATTGCAGGCGCGGTTGCAGGAGGTGTGCACGCGCGTGGCCGACGACGAACACGTGCTGCAAGAACAGATGCAGGCGCGTGGTCATCTCGCCGCCAAGCTCGAAGCCGATCAGGCGGCGCTGCATGGCGCGCAAGTGTCGCTTGCGAGCTGGCCCGGCGCCGCGCGCGCGTCGTTGCAACCGGCATTGCAGAGCATGCAGCGCGAGGCGCTGGGCGAAAAAAATGTCAACATCGAGAGTTGCGAGAGCCGCCAGCAAGACATGCGCGAATGGTTGCAAGCGCGCATCGACACCGAAGACCGAAAAGCCAAGCGCATGGCCGAAGACATCATTCAGCGCATGCAGCAATACAAAACCGGTTATCCGGTGGAAACGCGCGAGGCCGATGTTGCCTTGCAAGCGGTGGGCGAATATCGCGCGATGCTGGAACGGCTGCAACGCGAGGACTTGCCGCGCCACGAGCAGCGCTTCAAGACCATGCTCAACGAGGGCACCATCAACGACATCGCGTTGTTTCGCTCGCAGCTCGACAAAGAGCGCGAGGAGATCGAACGGCGCATCGAAAAAATCAACGGCTCGTTGTCGGCCATCGACTACGTCGAGGGAACGTATATCAAGCTGGTCGGCGATCGCAATCCGGACGCGGAGATCCGCACCTTCCAGGAAGATTTGCGCGCCTGCCTGGGCGAGGCGCTGGCGGCGCGCCAGGACGATTTGTACACCGAGGATAAGTTTCGTCAAGTCAAGGCACTCATTGACCGCTTCAAAGGTCGCGAAGGCACCACCGAATTAGACCGGCGCTGGACGCGCAAGGTCACCGACGTGCGCAACTGGTTCGTGTTTTCGGCCAGCGAACGCTGGCGCGCGGACGACAGCGAGCGCGAGCACTACTCCGATTCGGCCGGCAAGTCCGGCGGGCAGAAAGAAAAACTCGCCTACACGATTCTGGCTTCGGCGCTGGCCTATCAATTCGGTCTGGCGTGGGGCGAGACGCGCTCGCGTTCGTTCCGCTTCGTGATGATCGACGAAGCGTTCGGGCGCGGCTCGGACGACTCCGCGCGTTACGCGCTGGAGTTGTTCAAGAAGCTCAATCTGCAATTGCTGATCGTCACGCCGCTGCAAAAAATTCACGTGATCGAGGACTATGTCCGCACCGTGAATTTCGTGCATAACCAGGACGGCTGCAATTCCATGCTCCGCAATTTAAGCATCGAGGCGTACCGCGAAGAGAAGCTCGCCTATCAAGTCAAAAATGTCGTGGACCACACCCGCTGAGCTGCGCGCACGGTTGCGCAAACGCTGGGACAGCCAAAAGTTGTTGCGCGACGCACTGTGTGACGAACTGCTTTTCCCTTATGCGGTGTCGATTACACATCCCACGCGCGCGCAGCTGGCACCGCAATTCGCAGAGGTGCGCGCGTGGATCGATGCATTGCGTGCAGCCTCGAACGAGCACCGCACGCATACCTATCGCATCGAGTGGGACAGCGTGAATTTGCGCAACCTCGGTGCACAGCTGCTGCCGCGCAGCGTGTGCTTCGATACGGCCGAAGATTTGTTCGGCTTCATCGATAAGTTAGCCGAATTTCGCGCCTTCGCGCAGCTTGCAGAGACCACTTTGGCGCGTTGGCCGCAAGCACGCGAGGCGCTAGCGGCTGCTCCGCTCGCGGTATTGGCGCAGGTGGAGCACTGGCCAAAAGTGCTGGCGGTGCTGGATTATTTCGCCGCACATCCGCAGCCGGGCATATATCTGCGCCAGCTTTTGGCGCCTGGAGTTGACACTAAGTTTATCGAAAGCCGCAAACCGCTGTTGAGCGCGTTGCTCGCCGCCGTATTGCCGCCGGGTGCTGTGCGCGCGGACGGCGATGCGCGCGCCGGACATGGTTTCGAGCGCCGCTTCGGTTTGCTACACGAACAGCCGAGTGTGCGTTTTCGCCTGCTCGATCCCGCCTTGTATGTACAAGGCATGTCCGACATCGCCGTGCCGCTGGAACAATTTCAACGTTTGGACTTGCCGGTGCGCCGCGTGTTCATCACCGAGAACAAACTCAATGGCCTGACCTTTCCCGGCGTTCCAGGCGCGTTGGTGATCTTCGGTTTGGGCTACGGACTGACTACCTTGTTCGAAGTGAAATGGCTCGCAGCGCAACCGTTGTACTACTGGGGCGACATCGACACGCACGGCTACGCGATGCTGAACCGCCTGCGTGCACGCTTCCCGCATACGCACGCGATGCTCATGGACGAAACCACGCTGGAAGTTTGCCGCGAGTTTTGGGGCGAGGAGCCTGAACCGGTTAGCGTCGATTTGCCCCACCTTACCGCCGCAGAACAAGACGTTTATCAAAAGCTATTGCGGCAGCATTGGGCGCTACGATTGCGTTTGGAGCAAGAGCGCATCCCGTATCGTTGCGTCGAAGAATATTTAACCGCGTTAGCGATGCAGTCGTAACTCGCGGGAGTGGTATTTGTTACAAGTCGCTTCCGGGTCTATTGCTTTCCGAAATTGATGTCGTCTATAGTGCCCGCCGGTTGTTTTGTCATGGCACTTTTAATAAGTTCTTAAGAAACTGCTAATGCTTGCAGCCGGGTATTCTGCCGCAGAAGTGTGCAAATCCGGATTCGATAAAAGAACGGCCAATCAGGTCGCTGCTAGGAGGTCGTTGTCGTTTTGCCGGGGAGTGTTGTTAACGTCGTCGTCAAATTGTCGATTCATGAATCGACGCTTGTGAAGTTATCTCAACAATAATAAGGGGATTCATAATCATGCAGTTGCATAACAAGCTTTTTGCCGGAGCAGTACTGAGCGCCGTGTCGGCCGCATCGGCCTACGCGGACGGCCAAGTCACAATTATTCAAACCGGCGATTTCCACGGCCATCTGGTCGCGCGCCCCAATCTGCGCAGTAACGCAGATTACCCTGGGCAGTTGGTCGGCGGCCTGGCGCGCATTAAAACTAAGATCCAGGAAATCCAGACTGGTAAAGGCGGCGCGGGTAACACGCTCGTTTTGCATACCGGCGACACCATTCAGGGTTCTGGCGAAGCGCTGTACACGAAAGGTCAGGCGATTGCCGATGTCGTCGACATGCTGGGTATCGATGCCTATGCACCCGGTAACTGGGATTATGTGTATGGTCCGCAACGCTTCGTGGAGCTATTCGCTACCAGTCTGAATCCGAATCTGCCGACGCTTCCCGAACAGGCGCAAGGTCACACGGTAAATGCGCCGTTTGGCACGCGCTGGAATGCCCTGGCGGCGAATTTGTATCTCACCAGCCTGACTGGAAACGCGCCGAAAGATCCGACCGCTACAGGTACGGAGCAAGACAGCAATGTGTCGCAGGCAGAATACGATGCCTATGCGCAGTGGTACTCCGGCGATAAGGCGAATGGCGAGCCCAACGCACAGCGCGTGTTGCCGCCGTATTCTGTTCGTATCGTCAACGGCGTGAAAGTCGGCATTCTCGGTTGCACCACCAGCCGCGGCCCGCAAGTCGTCGGCAAGTGGGTCACCGAAGGCTTGGAATTCACCGACTGCTCCAATGAAATCAAAAAATACGCGAAGCTCCTGCGCACGCAGGAGCAAGTGGAAATTCTGGTGCTGATTTCGGAAATCGAAATCGGCCGTAATATCCAGAACATTAAAAGTCTCGGCGCCGGCCAGCACATCGACGTGGTCCTGAATTCGGACATGCACGAAGAAACGCTGGCACCGATTGAAGTGACCGATGCCGCAGGCAACAAGACCTGGATCATTGAAGCGGGTCAGGATGGCACGTTAGTAGGTGAAATCGCACTGACGGTGCATGCCGGTGTGGTTACCGGCATGGAACATCATGCGCATCGCATCGATGACCGTATCGTCGAAGACACTGCCGTGGCCAATAAGGTGGCGCAAGTGCGCGCACCGTTCAACGAAGGCTTCGATGCAACGATTCCCTGCGATTCCAACAGCCCGTACTGGAACTCCTTCACCGAGGCAACGTGCTTGAACGGTCCGTTGAGCGATGTCGTCGGTAACACCGAAGTCGCGTTGCACCGCAACAATTTCTCGCACGAGAACATGGCCGCCGTCATCGAAGGGTCATCGCATGACTTCATTGCGGACGCGATGCGCTGGTGGGCGAAGTCCGACATGGCAACCGTACGCGGTTTTCGTTTCGGCACGCACGTCGCGCCCGGCCCGATCACGCGCAACGATCTGTTTCATTACATACCGGTCGGGCCGCGTGTAGGAAAAGTCTCGCGCATCTCGGCGAATCAGCTGCGCAATCAGGTCGACAATTCATCGTTGGCGGTATTCAGCACCGATCCGAACAACGCGGTCACGCCGCGTCCGAGCTACAACAACGCGCTGTATGCGCCGGGTGGTGCTAAGCAAAATGAATCCCCAGGCGCGGGTCTGCCGGTGAAAGGCAGCGCAGGTAATTCGCTGGGTTGGGGCGGCGGTTGGTTGTTTGCTTACAGTGCGGATGGCTTCCACATGAACTTCGCTCCCTACTTTATTCCGAGCTGGCAGCGCATTAATCCGGCGTCGGGTTCGGGAATCTACCTGAGCACCAATTCACAAACCCAGACCCCGCCCACGGATACTTCACGTGCGCGTTCGCTCACTGTGAAAATGCCATGTAAATACCTGCCACCAGCCGAGATCACCGCGACCGGTTGCAACCTTGCGGATACCGCGACCCGCTATGCGACCACCATTACGACGGCGTCCGACGGCTCGTACATGCCGAACTGGAAAGCCACCTACGCGACCGGTGCGCCATATACGCCGTACTTGTTGAATCCGGACGGCTGGATCTACCTGCAAGGGACTCCCAACCAGCCCAATACGACGCTCACGGTAAACCAGCACTTCAAGGCACCGTTGTTTACGGCGGCGGGCTATTGGTTCAAACAAAGCCCCAATACCGTAAATAACTGCAACAACTGCTATCCGGGGGGCCGAAGCTTCACGGTGGGTGACGCGAACGCAGCGTACGTGTTGCCGGTAAACGCCGGAGCAGACGGCAATGCGGCGCTGGATGCGAACGGCAATCCGATTTTCGTGCGCGACCCCGTTACCAGCGCGGTCATCATGGAAAACGGCAAACCGAAGATTGAAGGTACGCCGATTGATCTGACGGTGGTCATCGAGAAATACCTGGCCTCGCTTGCGAACCAGACGGTCACTTCTGCGGTGTTGCCGTTGAATCGCATCAGCTTGGTGGACAACGCTGGAACCACGCCGATCGCGCTGCCGGATTTCACCGGCACGTTGGGCTTCCCGGTCATGCAGCCTTTGTGCGGCACGATCGGCAAGGATCCTGCGTCGCCGGCCAACTCGGCGGCAAATTGCCCGTAAGCGGCTAAAACAAAATACTGTTTTGGAAATAAAAAACCGCCGGGTGCTCTCGCCCCCGGCGGTTTTTTTTAGCGGCATCGTCCACGATGCCGAATCTTGAAGCAGGGAGTAGTTCGACAGCGACTCGCCATCTGTAACGGCAGCCGTGTAAACTCGGCATCGCTGCCAAGCAGGTGCTCATGTGATGACGATCCAATTGATGAACAAAATAAATTTTCGTTGGCTGTTGGCGTGGTGTGTGTTGTGTATCAGCGCGAACCTGCCAGCAATGGAAGTCACTGGACTCTATGAGGCGGAAGTCCCGGTTGTCGGGCAAGACCTTACCGTGCGGCAAGATGCAATGCGTGCGGCCTTGGCCGAAGTGCTAGTGAAAGTGTCAGGCAACCGGGCTGTGGCGACGCTGCCAGGAGTTGCCGAGCTGGTGAATTCTGCGCCGCAATACGTGCAGCAATTTGTTTATCGCAATGCTACGCCGCCGCCGGGACAGCGTAGTTCGCAACCGCCGGCGCGTATGTTGTGGGTGCGCTTTGACCGCGATGCACTGATTCGCGTGTTGCGCACCAGCGGGGTTGCGATTTGGGGTAATGCGCGTCCGTCGGTGATGTTGTGGTTGGATGTGTATGAGCAAAACGAACGCGCGGTAGTGGGTATTGACAATAAACCGGAATGGAAACAATTCATTGAAAATGTGGCGAAGATGCGTGGCGTGCCGCTAATACTGCCGAAGCTTGATGCCGACGATCTGGCCAATATACAAACTGTCGATCCCTGGAACGCCGCACCCGAAGACGTGAAGCGGATCTCGGCGCGTTACCGCGCCGAGGCGGTGTTGGTCGGCAGGATCGAAGCGCGTGGTAATGCCTGGGCGAGTAACTGGGCATTTTACGATCAGGAGAATCGTCAGGCCTGGACGACCCCGGGCGATACGCGCGACGCGGTGGTGCTCGACGGATTGCAGGCCGCGATTGATGAGTTAGCCGGTCATTACAACACGAGCAGTAGCGCGGCAGCGGAGGCAGGGCTCGCGCTGCAAGTCAACGACGTGCAGACCTTGGAAGAGTATGCGCGCGTGACTAAATATCTGGGCTCGCTGGCTTCAGTGGCGCGCCTGCAATTGTTGCGGGTAGAGGGGCTGAGCTTGATATTTCGTGTCGAAGCGCAAGGCGGCGCGCAACGCCTGACCAGCGATATCCGTTTAGGCACCACGCTCGCGCCATTGCCCGCAGACGCCTCCGCAGGTGCGGATGCGCCGGTGCGTTTTCGTTTAGTGCGATGAGACTGCGGCACATCCCCAACCTAATCACCGCGCTGCGTATCGTTCTGGTGGTGCCGTTAGCTTGGTCGTTGTTGCAACACAATTTCGATATCGCCCTGCTGCTGGTATTCGTGGCAGGCGCTTCGGATGCCCTGGATGGATTTCTTGCCAAACATTACGGCTGGACCAGTCAACTTGGCTCGGTACTCGATCCGCTGGCCGACAAATTACTCCTGGTCGTGACATTTCTTTCGCTGGGTTATCTGGCGTTGGTACCGGCATGGCTGGTGGTTGCCGTGCTGGCGCGCGATATCATCATCGTCACCGGCGGCGTTGCCTACTATGTTTCCATCGGACAATTCGATATGGCGCCAACCTTGGTCAGCAAGCTGAATACGCTGATGCAATTGGTGTTGGTGTTCGGCATTGTGCTCGCGCAGGTGTTTGATTTTCCGCGCATGTGGATGATCGAGACCGGCTGGTGGGTGGTGCTCGCGACCACTCTGCTGAGCGGAATGGATTACGTGTGGACCTGGGGGCGCAGCGCCATGCGCGCGTCGAAATAAACATGAGCGCTTCGCAGTCTTGGTCGGTGTTGGCAGGCACGTTACTGGCCGGCGTGCTGTTGTATTTGCTGGCGCCGATTTTGACGCCGTTTTTTATCGCCGCAGCGCTCGCCTATTTGGGCGATCCGCTGGTCGACTGGTTTGAAGCGCGGCGCTGGCCGCGCACCGCCGGAGTGCTGCTGGTGTTTGCGGTGTTGTTTGTGCTATTGCTGGCAGGCGTTTTGTTGTTAGTGCCAGTGCTTGAAGATCAGATTAGTACTGCTATCGCCAAGTGGCCGGCCTATGTGGATTGGGTTCAGTTCACGCTATTGCCATGGTTGACGCGCACCCTCGGCATCGATACCCGCTTATTAAATCTCGCGCAATTCAAACAAACCTTGCTGGCGCATTGGCAAGACGCCGGCGGCTTCGCCGCGCTGCTATTTTCGTCGGCATCGAGTTCGGGTCTGGCGTTGTTGGGCTGGGTTGCCAATGTGGTGCTAATTCCAGTCGTGACATTTTATTTGTTGCGTGATTGGGACGTGCTGGTAGCGCAGATTCGCGAATTGCTGCCGCGCAAAATCGAAGCCACGGCCGTGCGCCTGGCCGCTGAGGCCGACGGCGTTTTGGGAGCATTCCTGCGCGGGCAGTTGCTGGTTATGACGACGCTGGCCAGCGTGTATACCTTAGGTTTGTGGATTGTCGGCCTCGATGTTGCGTTTCTTATCGGCTTGATCGCGGGTTTAGTCAGCTTCGTGCCGTATCTTGGCTTTATTACCGGAATTCTGCTCGCGGGTGTCGCTGCGTATTTGCAATTTCAGGAATGGACGCCGTTGTTGTGGGTGGCGTTGGTGTTCGGCGTCGGCCAAATCCTCGAAGGCACAGTGCTCACGCCGCTGCTGGTGGGCGACAAAATCGGACTGCACCCGGTGGCGGTGATGTTTGCGGTGATGGCGGGCGGGCAACTGTTCGGCTTTATCGGCGTGTTATTAGCATTACCGGTAGCCGCGCTGATCATGGTGCTGCTGCGCGAAGTGCATCGCCGCTATTTGAATAGCACGTTATATACGCCCTCCGGATGAGTTCCGTCGTGACACACCCGCAACTCACGCTGGGTATCCGGCTCAACGACAGCGCATCGTTCACCAATTTTTTTCCTGGCCGTAATGCTGAAGCCGTAAACCATTTGCGTGCGTGCGCGCAAGGCGAAAGTAATTTACCGGTGTTGGTGTGGGGTGTGCCGGGTAGCGGTAAAACCCATCTATTGCATGCGGCCTGTCATAC
>JACQEQ010000417.1 GCA_016200445.1 Gammaproteobacteria bacterium
CGAGCCAGCCCGGCGGCTCACCCGGTTACGAACAACGTAATTTCGCGCCCGATGAACTCAACGGCCGCTTGCGTTTGATCGCCGCGCCCGGCGGCCGCGACGGTGCGGTGACGTTACGCCAGGATGCCTATTTGTACGCGACCCGCCTGAGCGGGGAGCACGACGTGACACATACGCTTGCGGCCGGCCGCCGCGCCTACGTGCAGGTGGCACGCGGCAACGTGCAGCTCAACGGCGTGCCGCTCGTGGCGGGTGACGGCGCGCGTGTGGAAAACGAAACCACGCTGCGCCTGAACGCCGGGACGAACGCCGAAGTGCTGCTGTTCGACTTGCCGTAGCGTGCCGCACGCGCACCGAAAAATGTAGGGTGGGTGAGCGCGCTGTTCGCGTAACCCGCCAAGCGTACGCAGTACACGATGTTTTTTGAGGAGTGCCTGACGGCACAGCCGGTGGGTTACGACGCATACCGACGCGTCTAACCCACCCTACATTGACGAGGAGATAATGTCATGACGCGACGCCCAGTAGCCCAAGTGATCGACACCGTCCAAACCCTCGAAGGCGGCGGTTTCCCCGTGCGCCGTCCGTTCCCGGTTGCGCAACTGCTGCAATTCGATCCGTTCCTGTTGTTCGATCACTTAGGCCCGGTCACCTGGGGGCCAGGTCAAGGCATTGGTGCGCCGGATCATCCGCATCGCGGCTTTGAAACCGTGACTTATTTATTGTCCGGCGAAATGCAGCACAAAGATTCTGCGGGTCGCAGCGGTACATTACGCGCTGGCGACGTGCAATGGATGACCGCCGGACGCGGCGTGGTGCATTCCGAAATGCCGACGCCCGAATTCCAACGCAGCGGCGGCATAATGCACGGCTTTCAGCTGTGGGTGAACCTGCCCGCAAAAGACAAAATGATGCCGCCGCGTTATCAAGACATCCCGGCCGCGCAAATTCCCGAAGCGATGAGCGCCGACGGCAAAGTGAAGGTGCGTGTAATCGCAGGCAGCGCGCTGGGCAAACATGCCGTGATCGAAGTACGCACGCCGATTATTTATTTGCACTACACGTTGCGTGCGGGCGGCGAGACCGCGCAAGACATCCCCGCCGACTACAATGCGATGGTGTATGTGATTCGCGGTGCAGCCGCCGTGGGCGATCCGCAGCGTGACGTGCGTGAAGGTCAGGCCGCCTTGTTAGGTCCCGGCGCCTCGGTGCAGCTGGCAGCGAAAACGGATACCGATGTGCTGGTGCTTGCGGGCGTGCCGCTCAACGAACCGGTCGCGCGCCACGGCCCGTTTGTGATGAACACTGCGGAGGAAATTCAGCAGGCAATCCGTGATTATCGCGAAGGGCGCATGGGACAAATTGCGTAATTCAAAAAACAGATGTCAATACACGGCTCTATCGCTGGGCTTTGTGCTGCGGAATCGGAGCTTGCCCTCCCGCTGCAAAGGGGAGGGCAAGGGAGTTATTCGCCGATTGTTATTTTGAATCAGCTCGGCAGCGTCAGCGGTAGCTCGCGCAAGCGTTTACCGGTCAGCGCCGCCACCGCGTTGGCGACCGCCGGAGCGATCGGCGGCACGCCGACTTCGCCGACGCCACCGGATTTTGCGCTGCTCGCTACGATATGCACTTCCACCTTGGGCATTTCATTCAAGCGCAAGACGCGGTAATCGTTGAAGTTGGCTTCCTGCACGCGGCCGTCTTTGAAGTGCAATGCGCTAAACAGCCCGGCGCTCAAGCCAAAGGCAATACCTGACTCCATTTGAGCAACGATGGTTTCGGGGTTGACCGCAACACCGCAATCGATGGCGCAGACGACGCGATGCACTCGAATCTGGCCTTTTTCGACCGAGACTTCGGCAACCTCCGCAACGAAGCTGCCAAACGATTCATGCACCGCAACACCGCGCGCACGTCCCGCAGGCAGGGAGGTTCCCCATCCTGACTTTTTTGCAACGAGATTCAACACGCCCAGATGGCGCGGATGTTTCTTTAAAAAATCACGGCGATACGCCACCGGGTCTTTCCCGGCGACGTGGGCCAGCTCGTCGATGAGGGTCTCCATCACAAACGCGGTGTGACTGTGTCCCACCGAGCGCCACCACAACACCGGCACGCTATTTTTCGGCGAGTGCAGGTCCACACGGTGATCGGCAACGCTCTTTATATAAGGTGAATCGGCGACACCTTCGACCGAGGTCGCATCAATACCATTTTTCACCAGCATGCCCTCGAGCACGGTGCCCGCCACAATCGATTGGCCGACAATGGTGTGGTGCCATGCGACCGGCTTGCCGTTGGCACCCATGCGAATGCGCGCGCGATGCAGATAAGCGGGCCGGTAATAACCGCCGTGAATGTCGTCTTCGCGCGACCACACGGTTTTGACTGCGGCCTTGGCGGCTTGGGCAACCTGAACCGCCTCGGTGACAAAATCCGCAGCCGGGTTGGCGCGCCGGCCGAAACCGCCGCCAAGGAAGGTGGTGTGGATTTCCACCTGCTCGGGTTTGAACCCAGTCAGTTGCGCGGCAATTTGCTGGTCCATACCTTGAAATTGCGTACCGGTCCAGATTTCGCACTTGTCCGTACTAACGCGTACCGTGCAATTCAGCGGCTCCATCGGCGCGTGGGCGAGATAGGGAACCGCATATTCGACGTCCAATATTTTGCTGGCCGTTTTCAGCGCACTGATCGCATCGCCCGTTTGTGCCGCTGCGGTGCCAGGTGTTTCCGCCAACTTATGATACTGCTCGCGCAGCGTGACGCTATCCACGGGTGCATTTGCAGGCTGTTCCCATTCGATTTGCAGCGCATCGCGCCCCAGTTTCGCTGCCCAGAAATGTTCCGCGATCACGGCCACGCCGCTGGGTACCTGCACCACATTGACAACACCCGGCACGAGATTAGCTTTTCTCGCATCGAACGCTTTCACCTTCGCGCCGAATACCGGCGCGCGTGCGACCACAGCGGTGAGCAAACCGGGAAACTGCACATCGATACCGAATTGCGCACGCCCGGTGATTTTTTCGGGCGTATCCAGCCGCTTGGTCGGCTTGCCGATGATTTTCCAGTCTTTCGGATTTTTAAGCGTGACGTTTTCCGGAACGGGTAAGGTTGCTGCAAGTTCGGCCAACTCGCCATAACTTGCGTGCTGCGCGCCCGCGATCACCTTGCCGTTTTCGGTCCGGCATGCAGCGGCATCGACGCCGAAACGTTGTGCCGCCGCCTGCACAAGCAGCGTGCGCGCCAGCGCACCGATCTGACGGTAACGATCGAATTCAGACCAGGTGCTGGACGAACCGCCAGTCATTTGCATGCCGTAAGCGGTGTGCGCGTAGAGCGTGCTTGCCGGTGCATGTTCGACTTTGATCTTGCTCCAGTCGGCATCGAGCTCTTCGGCAATCAACATCGGTAACGCCGTCCAAACGCCCTGGCCCATTTCCGAATGCGCGAGTAACACGGTAATTACACCGTCGTTGCCCACGCGCAGAAAAGCATTCGGCGCAGGTAATTTGTTTGCCGCCGGAGGTGCTGCCAGCGCAAACCGCCGCACGCCGGGCACCACGAAGGCAATCACCAAACCGCCCGCAACCAGGGCGCTGGTCTTGATAAAATCACGTCGCGAAAGATTCGGGAGAATTTCCATAGTTCAATCTACCTTGTTCAATTTGGCGGCGCGATGCACCGCAGCGCGCACGCGCTGATAGGTGCCGCAGCGGCAGATATTCCCGTTCAGCGCCGTGTCGATATCGGCATCGCTGGGGTTTGGAGTCGCCGCCAGCAGCGCCGCCGCTGACATGATCTGCCCTGATTGGCAGTAACCGCACTGCACCACATCCAGCTCGGCCCACGCCCGCTGCACCGGATGACTGCCATCGGCCGACAGCCCTTCAATCGTGGTAATCGATTTATCTGCAACCTCAGACACCGGCGTGACGCACGAGCGCCGGGCTACGCCGTCGACATGCACCGTGCACGCACCGCACTGTGCGATGCCGCAACCGAACTTAGTGCCGATGAGTCCGAGATGATCGCGCAACACCCATAACAACGGGGTGGATGGATCGAGGGTTACGTCCTTTTTCTTGCCGTTGACGAGCAAACTCACCATGGCGGCCTCCTTGAAATTTGGAATTTAAAAGTATAGCTCGGGTTCCGGAATTTAGAAGGCAATACGCTACGAGTGAATCGAGCGGGTTGTGAATACGTACTAACACCTAAGAGGTATCGTAGAAGAGTTGATGGTTAGCGGGAAAAGTCGGAGTGATGTATTAGAGGTTTTAATTGGTGTCTGACACCAATGGCACTACCTTAAGGCGCGACATTGGTTAGGAGTTGCCGAAATGGGGTGAAGAAAGCAAGGCTGAAACTCCTGAACTAAGCTCATGGTGCGAATAAACATGAGGGATAACACAGGAGAATCAGCATGAAAGAGGCTAACAAAAAAAACGTTGCTGCAACACATCGGAAGTTTGCGTCGGTGTTTTGCCCAAGGTGGGGAATCGAATGCATTGAGTGACGTGCTGTCGGCGGACGTGCTGGAGCGCGCGGTTTCGGAAGAAGTCGGTGCGTATCGGGAGCGGATCTATTCACCGCTTCAGACATTGTCGATGTTTGTGTTGCAAAACTTGAGTGCGGATGGCGCCTGCCAGGACGCTGTGGCCCGTGGGCTCAGCCAGCGGGTCTGCGAAGGCCGCGCGGCGTGCAGCGTGAACACCGGGCCGTACTGCAAGGCGCGGCAACGGATGCCGGAAGGGCTGGTGTGGCGCTTATTGCGGGACGTGGGACAGCGCCTGACGCAGAACAGCCCCCACTGGAACTTTCGTGGACGCGTGGTGAAGATCGTCGACGGCACCACCGTCTCAATGCCGGACACGGTGGCCAACCAGGCGCGCTATCCGCAGAATGCCGAACAAAAACCCGGCTTGGGCTTTCCGATCGCACGCGTGGTCGCGTTGCTGTCGTGGAGCAGTGGCGCACTGACCGATGCGGCACTGGGCCCGTACCAAGGCAAAGAAACCGGCGAACACGCGCTGCTGCGCGAACTTTTGCCGCGCTTAACGGCAGGCGAAGTGCGGGTGGGCGACCACTACTACGGCACCTATTTTTTACTGGTGCAGCTCAAAGAGCGCGGTATTGACAGTATCTTCGGCAAGCACGGCGCACGCAAAAGCGACTTTCGCACGGGTCGGCGCTTGGGGTCCAAAGATCACGTGGTGATCTGGAAAAAACCCAAGCGACCGGCGTGGATGGATGCCGCGACCTACGCCCGGATAGCAGACACTTTGGAGGTACGGGAAGTCAAAGCGCGCGGCCACGTGATCGTCAGCACCCTGACCGATGCTAAACAAGCGAGCAAAGCGGAACTGGGGGAGCTCTATGCCGGGCGCTGGTCGGTGGAATTGGATTTGCGTTCCATCAAAAGCGTGTTGGGTATGGACCTGCTGCGCTGCAAAACACCGGACATGGTCGAAAAGGAAATCGCCGTGTATTTGTTAGGTTACAACCTGATCCGGGCGGTGATGGCGCGTGCGGCGGCGCGTGCTCATCGCGTGCCCCGGCAATTAAGCTTCAAAGGCGCGCTACAACTGTGGAGCGCGTTTGCCGACGGATTGCGGCGCGCGTCTGCTGCGCTGGGGTGCATCTTGCGCGAGCATCTGTGGGCGGGCATCGCGCGCTTGCGGGTGGGACAGCGTCCCGGACGACACGAGCCTCGCGCCATCAAGCGGCGACCTAAACCCACTCCATTGCTACGTGTGCCACGGACGATTGCACGACAGAAACTGGCGGAAAAATACGCGCGTGTTTGTGCTTAAGGTAGTGCCATTGGGGTCAGACCCCAATTATGATTATGTTGCCAATTATCATGGAATAATTATGGGAACGGCCTTGCGCCTCGTTCCAGATGGGACGAGGCGCGCCTAGTGGTATTCCCAATGTGCTGCTATTTTAACTTCGTTAAGACCTGGCACTATCAGCGCGCCATTGCTTATGCAACCAAGCTCTTGGTGGTCTCTGCCGACTGACGTCGAGTAAACCCAAGTCCGACGAGGCCGAGCCCCAACAGCGCAAGTGTGCCCGGCTCCGGAACTGCGCTAGTACCACCACCCGTGCCCGCGCCACCGCCAGTATCCGTACCGGCGCTACCGCCGAAACCGCTAAAACCGACGCTACCGTAGTCGCTGATGCCACTACCCGACGTATTGCAATCGTTGGAAACGGTGTTGGTATCCATGGTCACGGCCGCATGCAGTGCGATGGCCCGGCCGCACAGAATACTTGCAGTGGTGTTTAAGGTGATGCTCTGATCGGCGATGATATTTCCTGCGAACTGGGTGCTGGTACCCAGCGTCGCAGAGCTACCGACCTGCCAATACACGCCGTTATTCGCGCCGCCATTGAGCATGCTGACCACCGAGTTGCTTGCCGTTGTCAGCGCACTGCCGATTTGAAATATAAACAGCGCGTTTGGATCATTCAACGCGTCAAGCGTAAGCGTGCCGGTTAATTGAGCCGCCGACGAAAAGAAATACACGCCGGGATTGAGCGTAAGGCCACCCAGATCCTGACCGCTTAGATTGCTAGTGACGGCCTGCCCGGCAAGCGAATTGTAGGCAGTGACCGAGTCAAGTTGCGCCTGCTGTGCGACGGCATCGGTTTGGTGAACCGTGCCGGTGAGAGAAACGCTCTCCATGCCCGTGATCGAAGTACCTGGGTAGACACCTAAATCGCCCCACAGCGTGGTCGAACCGGTATTGGTGACTGTTGCTGCACCCAGTACCGAGAAGCTTTGCGCCGCGCCTAAGAAGGGAATCGCCATCGCGGGGGTGGCTCCGTACAGCGCACCGATCACGGCCAACGGCAGGATCGCTAAATATTTAGAGGGTTTCATTGCATGCTCCGATTGATTTGTTTATTCGTTAAACATCATTGGTAATAGAAGCGCCAGGTAAAAGAAACCGGGGACAAACCGGATTAAGTTACCGAGCCCTCGCCACATGAAATAACTTCACGTTATTCCATGCACCGACCTGAATGATCCGCATGTGTTGCACATCAGCGCGTTTTATCTCGCCAACTGCCACATACGTGCATTCATCGAAACCGATGATGATCTAGTTTTCGACAGTGCTCTGTGCGCTATCAAACCTACGAACTGACTTATCTCGGACAGCAATAAAATTTAGATAAAAGTTAATATCGGGCGCCTTGAAGCCGTATTCTCTAAGGAACAACCAGCGGATAATCCTGTGCGCTTGCGCTCAGATACACGAGCGCGCCGCTGCGCGTGTGTGCGTCGGGGTGATGTGAACCGCGCGGGGCAAAATGAAAATCTCCGGCACGCAGGGTGAGGTCGCCCATGCTGAATTCGCCTTCGAGCACGATGCATTCTTCGTCGCCGGCGTGCGTGTGACCGGGGAATTCGCTACCGGCTGCGGCACGCAGCAAGAAGGATTTGTTGTCGGTGTTTTGACTGTAATCCAGGAGTTTATATTCAAGTCCCGGCGCCAACACGCGCCAGCCATCGGTGTCGCGCAACGTGCGGAAATCGGGCACGGCGCCTGATGCTGCGACGCGCGCCAACACCCGCGCGCGCAATGCCGACGGCGGTGCAGCTGGCGCGAGCGCTTCCAGCATGGCAGCGGTGATATCGCCCGGAAGAACCGGGGCGTTCGAATCGCGTTTACTCATGTGAGCCTCCTGCGCTTAGCCTGGCATGTCCCAGCATGCTCTGCAATTCAGCGAGTGCCTTGCGGATATGTGTTTTAACAGTGCCCAGCGGCATGTTGAGCTGATCCGCGATCTGCTGATGACTCAGGTCGCGCAAGAACGCAAACGCGACGAGTTGCCGCTGCACGCCGGTGAGTCGCGCCATTGCCGCATGCACCGCGCTGTCGCGCTGAAACATGGCAATCAGCTGCTGCGGATCGGTCGCGTGCTCGTCGCTTTGCCCGGCCAATGAACTGGGATCATCGTGCAGCTCGGCCTGATCGTGGCGCCGCAACAAGTCCAATGCGCGACTGCGGCAAATAGTCAACACCCACGCCAGCACGCGGCCGCGTTGCGCGTCGTATTGGTCCGCGCGCCGCCAGACCTGGAAATAAGTTTCCTCCACGACGTCTTCGGCATCTTGTGCATTGCGTGTAATACGCAGCGCCAGAGCGTACGCACGACCGGCGGTGGCATCGTATAAATCCGCCAATGCGCGTTCGTCGCCGCCGGTGATACGCACAATGAGCTCGCGATAATGCCCATCGTCCGTATCGTTACGGACCAACGGCGGTGCCACGACGGGCGCGGCGGATTCGGTTTCAAGGTGTTGCATGGCGCGATCATAACAAACGTGACGCGTACAGGTATCACGCGGCGCAAACGCAACACCGGCTTCAAGCTCCATCGTTTCCTACCTCGACTGGCGGACGCAGTGCCTCACCTAACACTACGCAGCCATGCGCATTTTGGATGTATGAAATTTTCACGTGCGAATCCACATCCACCGGCGCGGCGCGCTGCGTAGTACTCCTCGAACACACGTTCATTCCATCCAACAGGAGATCAACATGAAAGCTTCATTTAAAGGTTTAGCCCTTCCGCTGGCTATCGCCGCCTTGGCACTGCCCGCGCTCAGCGCGCAGGCATCCAGCCATCGCGAGGCGCCGTTCATCGCCGAAATGCCCAAGGTCGACGGCACCGATTTTTACATGTTCAACAGCTATGAAAACAATCGCAGCGGCTACGTCACGCTGGTGGCCAACTACGTACCGCTGCAAGATGTTTATGGCGGGCCGAACTACTTCATGCTCGACCCCGAAGCCCTGTACGAAATCCATGTCGATAACAACGGCGACGCGAAGGAAGACCTGACATTTCAATTCCGTTTCAACAACACGTTGAAAGATACGCAGCTCGAGATCGGCGGCAAAAAAGTTTCGATCCCGCTGATCAACTCAGGCCCAATCGGCGTCGGCAACACGGCGGCGTTAAATATCGAGGAGAGCTACCGTATCAGCCTGGTGCGCGGCGATCGGCGCGGCGGCAAGCACACTGCCGTCGTAAACGCCGACACCGGCGCGAGCAGCTTCGCCAAGCCGGCCGACAACATCGGCAACAAATCCATCCCCGACTACGCGGCCTATGCGAAGGCGCACACCTATAATGTCAAGATTCCTGGCTGCGACCTGCCGGGGCGCGTGTTCGCCGGTCAGCGCAAAGATCCGTTCGTCGTGAATCTCGGCGAGACCTTCGACCTGATCAACACCAATCCGCTCGGGCCGGTCAACGGCGAACGCGATTCATTGGAAGATAAAAATGTCACGTCCTTGATTCTCGAAGTCCATTCGAGTTGCTTGACCAACGGCGATCCGGTGATCGGTGCGTGGACTACGGCGAGCGTGCGGCAAGGACGCTTGTTGCGCGGCACGCCGGATTTCAACACTCCCGCGCTCGAAGGCGGACCGTGGGTGCAAGTGTCGCGTCTGGGCATGCCCTTGGTGAACGAAGTCGTCATCGGCCTGCCGGACAAGAACAAGTTCAATGCGTCGAAGCCGAAAGACGATGCGCAGTTTGCTGACTACGTAACTCATCCAACCTTGCCGGCACTGATCGAAATCTTGTTCCCGATTGCGAAAGCACCGACCCACTTCCCGCGTAACGATCTGGTCACTGCCTTTCTTACTGGGGTGCCGGGTTTAAACCAACCTAAAAATGTGGTGCCGTCGGAACAATTGCGGCTCAACACGGCAACCCCTGCCGCAGCGAAAGGCGCGCAAAATAATCTGGGCGTAATCGGCGGCGATGCGGCTGGATTCCCCAATGGACGGCGCCCCGGTGACGACATCGTCGACGTCGCACTGCGTGTGGTGATGGGCAAGCTATGCACGCTCAACATCGGCTGTGTTCCGGCGGACGCGCCGGTAGGCGATGCACCGCTGACCGATGGTGCCTTGGTGAACGACAGCATGTTCTCAGATGCATTTCCGTACCTGCTCGACCCGCTGCCCGGCGCACCCAACTAACCACAAGGAGCACTCCCATGTTTAAAGTCAAGCTTGTGTTGTTACTGAGCATCGTATTGGCAATGACGGCCTGCGGGGATGACAACAACCGCGACGCTAACGCCGCTGTCCCAACCGGCGATGTTACACAAAATGCATCGCCCCGCTACCTGGCCTACGTGCAGAAGATGATCGCGGCGACCAGCGACGACAGTGAACCGTGGAATATCGACACGGTGCAGGTCGAGCAGTCCGACGATAGCGAAGCCAGCGATGTGATGTGATGCAAAGCCCACGGGCTGTTGAAGCATGCGAGCTTCGACGGCCCGTCCGGGCACATAAACTACCGACATAAGCACGAGAACTGCACATGAAAAACGCACTTCGCCTGTTCGCCGCGTTACTTTGGATTCACCCTGCGCTGGCGGAACCGTTCCTGCCGGCCGACGACACACAGGTGCTTGAACACACGTCCATCGCTCGCCAAAACCCCGACGATGCACGCCTGATGGCATTGCGCACGCGGCTTACACAACAACCCAAAGATGCGGCTACGGCCGCCACGCTCGCGCGCCTGTACGTGCAGCGCGCACGCACCCAGTCGGATCCGCGTTATTTGGGCTATACACAAGCGGTGCTCGCACCCTGGTCCAACGCGGCACAGCCGCCCGCTGAAATTCAACTGCTGCGCGCCATCGCCGCGCAGAGCCTGCACGACTTCGACGCAGCTCTGCGCGATCTTGACATTATTTTGCGGCGTCAGCCGCAAAATGCGCAAGCCTGGCTCACGCGCGCCACCGTGTATCAAGCACGCGGCGAATTGCCGGCCGCACGCGCGGATTGCGCACAACTCGCACACTTCGCCAGCGCATTGATTGCAGACACTTGCACAGCGACGGTAGACAGTTTGAGCGGCCACGCTGCGCGCAGCTACGCGCGCGTGGCCGCCTGGCGCGCGCGGCTTGACGAGCGCACGCTCGCGCCATGGCTGGACGGACTGCTTGCCGAATTCGCGCAGCGCACCGGCAATAACGACGCCGCTGTTGAAAAACATTATCGCGACGCGCTCGCAGTCACCCCCGACGATGCCTATCTGCTCGCGGCGTTCGCGGATTTTCTGCTCGATCATGAGCGCGCCCGCGAGGCCGCCGGGCTGCTGCAAGACAAAACTCGCGCGGATGGACTTCTGCTGCGTTACGTACTCGCCAAGCAACAACTGCGCGCCCCCGATGCCCAGCAACTTCTTACCGCACTCACCGCGCGCTTCGTAGAAGCACGCGCACGCGGCACCGCACTGCACGTGCGTGAAGAAGCGATATTGACATTAAAACTGCTAGGCGACGCTCCGCGCGCGTTGACACTCGCGCAACAGAACTGGCAAGCGCAACGCGAACCGGCCGATGCGCGCATCCTGCTTGAAGCTGCGCTCGCCGCGCATCAACCGCAAGGAGCCGCCGAGGCGTTGCGGTGGATGGAGCAAACGCAAATCGAAGACCCGGTGTTGCATGCGCTCGCGGTGCGCCTCAAAGAGACAACGGTATGAATATCGTGCCACGCCCGCTCTCCCGGCAACTGACAGGCGCGCTGCTGATGTTTGCTCTGAGCGTACCGGCGTTCGCGCATAAATCCAGCGACAGTTATTTGCGCATCGACGCGCAGCAAGCTCGCATCACCGGGACATGGGATATTGCACTACGCGATCTCGACTTTGCACTGACGCTCGACGCCGATGGCGACGGCGCGCTCACCTGGGACGAGGTGCGCGTAGCCCGCGCTCGCATCTTCGACTACGCCTTCGCGCGACTACAACTTAAGTCGGATATCTCAACGTGCCCGATCGACGCAAATGATGTGTTGATCGACAACCACAGCGACGGCGCCTACGCGGTGCTGCGCTTTAACGCAGACTGCGCGCATACCATCGACACGCTCGGCATCGATTACCGGTTGCTGTTCGAACTCGACATGCAACATCGCGGGTTATTGCGCCTGACCGCCAACGGCGCGAGCCAAAGCGCGGTGTTCGGCCCAGCCACGCGCGCGCAAAAATTTTCGCTGGCAACGGGCGCAGCGGTGTCAGGATTCGACAGTTATGTGCGGCTCGGCATCGAGCACATCTTAACTGGCATCGATCATCTGTTGTTTTTATTCGTACTGCTATTGCCCGCCGTGCTTAGCCGTGCGAACGGCGCGTGGCGCAGCGTGGAACTCTTGTCACCCGTACTCATCGGCATCACCAAAGTCGTCACCGCGTTTACGCTGGCGCATTCGCTCACACTAGCGCTGGCGGTATTCGGCATAGTGCAATTGCCGCCGGTGCTGGTTGAATCCGCCATCGCGCTGTCGATCATTGCCGCCGCGCTCAACAACCTGTGGCCGTTGTTCGCGGAAAAGCGCTGGATGCTCGCGTTCGGATTCGGCTTGATGCACGGCTTTGGATTTTCCGGCGCACTCACGGATTTAGGACTCGCGCGCGAACAACTCGCCAGCGCGTTGCTCGGTTTCAATCTCGGCGTCGAACTCGCACAACTTGCATTTGTCGCGCTGGTCGTGCCCACGGTATTCGCACTGCGTCGGCGCCTGCCGTACGTGCGCGCGGTACTCGCACCTGGCTCGGCGCTGATCGCACTGATGGGAGTGGTATGGCTGCTGGAACGCTCGTTCGATATCAAACTGCTGCCACTGTAAGTTTGCGACAACCGTGACATTTTATTTGCGGAAGCATCCGGCTGGCATGGCAATGGGTCCGATGTGGCATACGAGACCGCACGGTACCCGCCGGCATCCGCACCATCGCGCAAAAAACGCCGCTGTATCCACAAGCAATTTCGTTTGAAGCAGTTCACATCTTGAATATGCGCTGCACCAGGTGGCGGCGAATCATGACGTATCTCTCAATGCGCTGCGGGCACCGGTTGTTACGCTGCAACCACGTCGAATACGCCTTGCGGGAAGCACGAACGCGATTCACGGGATATTCAGGGGGTACCTATGCTGCTCGTTCGTTCAACCGTCGCTGCGTTCGCCACCATCATTTTCTGCGTGCTGCTACCGCCCGTCACCGGGTCAGCTCGCGACATTTATTTCAGCCCGCAATGCGGCAGCTGCCATACCACGGCCGCACCGACCTGCAATGGTTGCCACGTGCACGGCACGCATCCGGACTACCTCGCCGGTGCCGTGGGCACGCTGAATCTGAAAGCAGCCACCGATAAAACCGCGTATGTCGAAGGCGACCCGATCCTCGTCATGATCGAAGGCGGTCATATGGCCGACTTCAAAGGCTGGGTCGGCGTGCGCGTCTACGACTCGAGCGGAGCGGAAGTGACGCGCAAGCAAACGCAACTCGGCTGCTCCCCGTATCCCACGCAATTCGGCAACAAGTGCGACTTACCCATGAAGCTCAGCGTGCCAGCGCAACTGGGCTGGACCAAACTCTACATGTCGTGGGCGGGCAATCAATATGATCGTACTACCGGCGCGGCTTACGGAACCTTGCTCGGCAACACCTTCGGTGCCGGCCGGCGCCCGCTTAAAGACGACAGCGGCAACGCGGTCGCCAACCATATCGAAGAAATTGTCATGACCGGCACATTCGCCGTCACCCCCGCACCGCCGCAGCCCGTCTCCACGCCTACGCCCGCACCCAACCAAAACCCGGGAGGCGGTTCGACCGGCACCTCGTCAACACCCAATGCAAAACAAGACGCTGGCGCAGGTGCGTTGGACCCGTCGTTCGTTATCGTTTTCCTGTTGCCGGGGCTCTTCTGCATCGCGCGCTGCAAAACAACCAAAGCCAGGCCGGACTGACACCCCTCTTGCAACGAGAATCGTGGCATTGAACGGCCTCAACGCGACCTCTGAAGCACCCAAGTTAGCGCCATGACCGCGCTGGCGGGAACAACGGCTAAATATTTTTCAGAGGCCCTCAATTAAATTCAGCCGCCGCTACCGGACCAGGTAACGAACCTCCGGCTGTCACCGCGCGATTGCACCGAAACAGATTGCGTCACTTCCTGATTAGTACATTCCCTGATATTTTCATACCCCGTAGACGCGTCATCATGGACTTGGTAGTTAACGCGATTTATTTAGAACTTCGTTCATTCAACAATGAAAAGGAAAACACTATGGGCAACGTAGAAACAGAGCGGTTTCAACAGGCCAAAGACCAACTGGTGGCCGACTTCCGCACCGTGGTTGCGGACGCCGAAGAATTATTGCGTGCGACCGCAGGCGAGGCTGGCGGTAAAGCCAGTGCTGCGCGCGCAAAAATCGAGGAGAGTCTGCGCGATGCGCGCCGCAAGCTCGCCGAAGTGGAAGCTACCGTCACCACTAAGGCCCGCGATGCCGCAAAGGCCACCGATGAAATAGTGCATGAGCATCCTTGGAAAGCCGTCGGTATCGCCGCTGCGGTCGGCTTTTTGCTCGGCATGCTGATCCAGCGTCGCTAAGCGCATGGCCGGCGAAGATTCACAGCACGCCGGGGGCTTGCTGCACTCGGTGCAACGTTTGTTGAGCTCGTTGCTGAGCGTCATCCAAACACGCATCGAGATCGTCGC
>JACQEQ010000411.1 GCA_016200445.1 Gammaproteobacteria bacterium
CGATCCCGAAATCATCGGCGAAGAAAAGATCGTCGATTTCACCCCGCAACCGAACTATCTGAACCGCTTCGCCGAACGCTTGGGTGTGGCCATCGGCCGTCAGCTGCCGATGTCGATCGGTGCAACGCCGACGCTGCGGTAGGGTGCGTTGGAGTGCACTGTCCGCGCTAACTTATGTAAGTTTAAGTTCAGGAGGCCACTGTCATGAGCGCTAAGCAACTACAACGAGCGGAAGCCTTAGCGGTGCTGAAGCGCCACAAAGCAGAATTTGAACGAGTTTACGGCGTTACGGTATTAGGATTGTTCGGCTCGGCAGCGCGTGACGAAGCGACGGATGCAAGCGATGTCGATGTGGTATTGCGTATGCGCGAGCCCGATCTTTTTTCTCTGGTGCACATCAAGGACACGCTACAACAAGCCTTCGGCCGGGGCGTCGATGTCGTGCACTATCGTGAACGCATGTACGCCTACCTGAAACAGCGCATTGACCAAGAAGCGGTGTATGTCTGACCCGGTACTGATTCGCGAAGTACTGTCACAGATACTAATGGGCGCACGGCGTATTGAGCGCCGTGCTGCATCGGTTCACGTGCCCAATGACTTTCTCGATTCGGATGCGGGCCTCGACAAGCTGGATGCGATTTGTATGATGCTTATCGCCATCGGCGAGAGCGTCAAGAACCTGGACAAAATCACCGACGGAACACTGTTACCGCGTTTTCCGCAGGTAGACTGGAAAGGTGTGAAGGGTGTGCGCGATGTTATCAGTCACCAATACTTTGACGTTGATGCGGAAGCCGTGCACTCGATTTGCAAGAAGCACATCCCGGTGTTGATCGCTATCGTAGAAAAGATGATTGCCGAACAGAAATAGACTGCATTTGATAGGAGCGCGGCCCTCGGCGCAGGTTACTCCCACACAGTCCGCCGCACGTGCCTATGCCTTTTAGTTGTTAATACCACACCGGTTTTCAAATCACCCGAATTCCTTCCTGTTCTAACATCCGCGTCAACCGGATCAACGGCAAGCCGATCAGTGTCGCCGGATCGTCGCCTTCCAGGCGGTCGAATAGTGCGATACCTAAACCTTCGGATTTAAAACTTCCGGCGCAGTTATACGGCTGTTCGCGACGCAAGTAATTTTCAATTTGTGCAGAATTCAAGGGACGGAAATGCACGCGAAACGGGACTGCTTCGATCTGTGCTTTCCCAGTTCGCGCGTTGAACAAACACAAGCCGGTTAAAAAAGTCACGGACTGGCCCGAGCAGTGCTGCAACTGTATCACGGCATTCTCGTGCGTGCCGGGCTTGGTCAGAATTTCTTCGCCGATAACTGCCACTTGATCTGAACCAATGATCAACGCATCCGGAAATTGCTTCACGACGGCGCGCGCTTTTTCTTCCGCCAAGCGCCGGACTAACTGCTCCGGCGTCTCGTCGGATAGGCGTGTTTCATCGACATTGGGCGCTGCGGTCTGAAACTGCAAGCCCAAGCGTTGCAGTAATTCCTTGCGGTAAGGCGAGGTCGATGCAAGGACTAAGGGTTGCATTACTCGATCTCGATCAGTGCTTCGTCCGGATTCACAGTATCGCTTTTCTTCACATGTACCTGAGTGACTTTCCCGGCGATGGGCGCCTGGATTTCGGTTTCCATTTTCATGGCTTCGGTGACCAATACCGGGTCGCCCGCGTTGACCTGATCGCCGACTTTCACCAGCACGTCGACAATGGCGCCAGGCATTGACGAGGTGACGTGGCCGGGTTTGGTGGCGCGCGGGCGTTTGCTGCCTTTGAGCGTTGACGATTTAGCCGGTCCAGTGTTTGCGGCGCGTCCGCCGCTGCCAGGGCTCATAATTTCGTCGAGGGTTTCGACCATGATTTCTTCCGGCACGCCGTCCACGCTGACATAGAACGGGCGGCGATCCTGCGTGTTATGGCCGGTGCCAGTGACTTTGATGTGGTAGGTTTCGCCGTGCAGCGAAATGTTGAATTCGGTAGCGACGGCGCAGTAATAGTCTTTGCCGGCGGCGGGCGGCGCTTCCAGCGGTTCGGGCGTGAGGGTGCCAGCGGCACGCTGTTGTAAAAAGTCACGACCGATCTCCGGAAACATCGCATAGGTGAGCACGTCTTCCGGCGAATGCGCGAGACTGCCGATTTCGTCCTTCAATTTTTCCATTTCCGGCTCGAGTAAATCGGCGGGGCGGCAGTCGATCACGTCGGCATTGCCGATCGCTTGCTGGCGTACCACGGTGTTGACCGTGCCAGGCGGGCGGCCATAGCGGCCTTGCAAATAAAATTTAACTTCATTGGTGATGTTCTTATAGCGGGCGCCGGTGATGACATTTAACACCGCCTGGGTGCCGACGATCTGCGAGGTGGGCGTGACCAGCGGCGGATAACCCAGGTCTTCGCGCACGCGCGGAATTTCTTCCAGTACTTCGTTCATGCGTTGCAGTTCGCCTTGTTCCTTCAGCTGGTTCGACAGGTTAGAAATCATGCCGCCGGGGACTTGATTCACCTGCACGCGCGTATCCAGGCCAGTGAATTCGCTTTCAAATTGCGCGTATTTCTTGCGCACCTCGCGGAAGTAAAAACCGATTTCCTGCAACGGTTCCAGATTTAATCCGGTGTCGTATTCGGTGCCTTTGAATGCGGCGACCATGGTTTCGGTGGCAGGATGGCTGGTGCCGCCCGACATCGTCGAAATGGCAGTGTCGATGTGCAGGCAGCCGTTTTCGACGGCTTTCCATTGGCAAATCGGCGCGAGTCCACTGGTTGCGTGCGAATGCAGCTGTAGCGGAATGCCGACGCTGTTATGCAGCGCGCGCACCAGCGTCGCCGTTGCGCTGGGCGTCAGCAAGCCGGCCATGTCTTTGATCGCCAGGCTGTCGCAGCCCATCGCTTCGAGTTCTTTGGCCATCGCCACGAATTGGTCAATACCGTGCACCGGGCTGGTGGTGTAGCAGATTGCGCCCTGCGCGTGCTTGCCGGATTTTTTTACTGCTGTAACCGAGGTGCTAATGTTGCGCATGTCGTTGAGCGCGTCAAAGATGCGAAATACATCCATGCCGTGATCAGCGCACTTTTGCACGAATGCGTACACGACATCGTCGGGGTAGTGGCGATAGCCGAGCAGGTTTTGTCCGCGCAGCAACATTTGCAACGGCGTGTGAGGTAGTGCCGCACGTAGTTTAGTTAGTCGTTCCCACGGATCTTCTTTTAAAAAGCGCACGCACGCGTCGAAAGTCGCGCCGCCCCAGACTTCCAGCGACCAGAAGCCAATATTGTCAAGCTTTGGACAGATCGGCAGCATGTCTTCGAGACGTAGACGCGTGGCGATCAGGGATTGATGCGCATCGCGCAAAACGGTGTCGGTGATGTGTACGCGAGGCATGGCGATTCCTTAAAGTTATTGCAAACCCATGTGTGCGGCGATGGCAGCCGAAACCGCTGCGGCAACATCACGCATCGGGCGTTTGGTGGAGTAATTAATCATGTCCGGGTGCGTGTCGACGAAACTGGTATTGAAGCTGCCGCTGCGGAATTCGCGCGATTTTAAAATCTCCAGGTAATACGGGATGGTGGTCTTGACACCATACACGCCGATGTCGTTCAGCGCGCGTGTGGCGCGGTTCAGCAATGCGTCCCAGGTCAGCGCCCAAAGCGTGAGCTTGGCGCACATCGATTCGTAATTCTGCGGAATTTCATAGCCGGTGTAAATTGCCGCATCGGTGCGCACGCCGGGTCCGCCCGGTGCGAAGTAGCGGGTAATGCGTCCGTAGCTGGGCAGAAAATCATTCTTCGGATCTTCGGCGTTGATGCGAAATTCCATTGCGAAGCCGCGCCGCTGCACATCCTTCTGTTTGTAGCGCAGCGCTTGGCCATCGGCGATGCGGATTTGTTCCTGCACGATGTCGATGCCGGTGATCTGTTCGGTGACGGTGTGCTCGACTTGCAAGCGCGTGTTCATCTCCATAAAGAAAAATTCGCCGGATTCATCCAGCAAAAATTCCACCGTGCCCGCGTTGCGGTAGCCGACTTTCTTCGCGGCTTTCACCGCTAATTTACCGATTAAGACGCGTTGTTTGTCGTCGAGTTGCGGCGAGGGCGCGATCTCGATGAGTTTTTGATGACGGCGTTGAATCGAGCAATCGCGCTCGAACAGATGAATCACATTGCCGTGGTGATCGGCGAGAATCTGTACTTCGATGTGCCGGGGGTTGACGACAAACTTTTCCACGAATACGTCGGCGCTGCCGAACGCTTTGGTCGCTTCGGAAATTACGCGTTCGAAGTTACGCTTGAGTTCGTCCTCGCTGTCGCAGCGCCGGATGCCGCGCCCCCCGCCGCCCGAGGTGGCCTTGAGCATCACTGGGTAACCGATGGTACGCGCATAAGCGACCGCTTCATCGACGCTGGCCAGATTGCCGTCACTACCCGGCACCACTGGAATTTTTGCCTTGATCATGCTGCGCCGGGCTTCGACTTTGTCGCCCATGCGGCGAATTGCTTCGGCATCCGGGCCGATAAAAATCACGCCGCGTTTCACGCAAATTTCTGCGAGCTGCGGGTTTTCCGACAAAAAGCCGTAGCCCGGATGAATCGCATCGCAGCCGGTGGCAACCGCCAGATTTACAATACGATGCGCGTTGAGATAGCCAGATACCGTGTCGGGCCCGAGGCTATATGCTTCGTCGGCTTTCTTGACGTGCAGCCCGTGGCGGTCGGCATCGGCGTATACTGCGGCAGAGCGGATGCTCATCTCGGCACAGGCGCGCGCAATGCGCACCGCAATCTCGCCGCGGTTGGCGATCAAAATCTTGCGAATCAAGCGACGTACCCCTGCGCAGTGTGTGGAAAGCGTTGGCTGCTATAAAGAATCTAGTTGCCACGAACCCTGCTGGCAAGCTCTCGATGGAGTTTTGGCTGAAAGCAGGCGCAGGGTTTTCATCTTTGTTGCGGTACCGCAAGACTTCAGGGGAAATTGTATTAGGTCGCCTTCGGTTCAAACAGATTAATCAGGTTGTTGTCGCCGTCCAGGCAATTGGTCCAGGTGCCAAAAAAATCATCGTGTAAAAGTCCATCGTCTTCGAAGCGCACACCGCGATTTTTTAATGTCGCGACCGTGCTGCGCAGATTCATCACGTGTAAACTCAGCAGTGGATTGCGTCCGCCGCCATAGGGCTCGCGTTGTTGGAGTGCGAGCCGGGCGCCGCCGAGATCGAATTCGGCCCAGCCGGTTTTTTTACTGCGATAGGCGAGTTTCAAACCGAGCGCCTGCGTATAAAATTCGCAGGCCTCGTCAAGATCGCGCACGGTAAAAATTACCGCCGCCATTTGTTTGATCATGGCGAATACTCGAAGCAGGAAAGAAATTGATTTAACGTTGGTGCGCTAAACGCAGGACATTTTCGCTGTAATCGGTTTCGATTTCACCTAATTGTTCGCAGGGGCGGGAAATATAATAGCCCTGCACGAAATCGACGCCGCATTCTTTGAGTACGCGCAGCACGTGCACGTTTTGCACGTATTCGGCGACGGTGCGTTTGCCCAAAGCATGGGCGATGTCGTTGATGGAGGCGACGATGGAGCGATCCACGGTGTTGTTGGCGATACCTTGAATCAATTGCCCGTCGATTTTAATAAAGTCAACGTTCAGATGTTTAAGCTGCGCGAACGAACTGAAGCCAC
>JACQEQ010000421.1 GCA_016200445.1 Gammaproteobacteria bacterium
ATGGTCCGGAGTTTATCGACCGCGATCTCTATAAATTATTCGGCCATCCAAAAAGCAGCGCACCTGGCAAACCGGCATCCGCTTTTCTGTTAAGGGCCGGCAAAGAGGTGATCGATCCAGTGGAGAATTGGGGGGGTGAATACCGTTACCGCGTTCATCGCACTCTGCGCCGCATGGCTGTTCGTTGCGATGAACTGGGTCTGCAACAGAACTGGCAGGATGAAAAAGTCAAGATCGATCTGGTTGCTTGTCTGACCATGCTGGTGGTAGACAAAATGCTCAAGGATGGTTTTCACATTACGTTGTAAGCGCAACGATTCCGACGTACGAAGTTAACGTTGTGATTCCCGCGAAAGCAGGGGCGTCATAGATGCTTGCCGCTCAGTGTTTCCAGGTATTGACCGAAATAACCAATGATCCCTTCGCGAAGCGGGCTGTGCAAGCGCCGTAGATACCTTTGCCTTATGAAAAAACTGCGCGTCATGATGTTGATTCACCCCGACGTTGATCCGCTCGATCACCTCATGGACCCGGCCGATCCCGAATACCTGAAACGCCAGACCGAGATCGAAGTGAAGCGTGCCTTGCTCGCGCTGGGGCACGAGGTCGAGGTGGTGAAAATTTACGACGATCTGCGGCCGCTGCGCGAGACCATCCGGTTATGGCGCCCGCATATTGCGTTTAATTTGATGGAAGATTTCGCCGGTGAGCGCGCGCTGGATTTTTATGTCGTGAGTTATCTGGTGTTAGCGGGGATTCCGTATACCGGATGCAACCCGCGAGGCATGTTGCTGGCGCGTGACAAGGCGCTGTCGAAGAAAATCCTGCACTACCATCGCATCAAGGTGCCGGAGTTCCGCATTTTTCCTGTCGGCAAAAAAATCAAGGCACAGAAGCTGAAGAACCTGCCTTATCCGATGATCGTGAAATCCAATCTCGAGCAGGGCTCGGTGGGCATTTCGCAGGCCTCGTTTGTGACCAACGAACAAGAATTGCTGAACCGCATCGAACAACAACATGAGATGACGCGGGGCGACGCGATCGCAGAACAATACATCAACGGCCGCGAACTCTACGTCGGTATCTTGGGTAATGAACGACTCGAAGTACTGCCGATTCGCGAACTTTGTTTCAGCGACAGCGCCAGCCAAGAGCAACGCATCGCGACCTATCGCGTGAAATGGAACGACGCGTATCGCGACAAAATCGGCTTCAAATACGGTTTTGCAAAATCCATGGAAAGTGGAGCGCAGGCAAAAATTGTCAAGCTCGCACGCCGGGTTTATCGAAAACTGTTGCTCAGCGGCTATGCCCGCTTAGACCTACGCATGGACGCAAGTGGCGAACTCTATGTGCTGGAAGCCAACCCCAACTGCGCCATCGCCCACGACGACGACTTTGCCGAAGCGGCAAAAAAGGCCGGATATACCTACCCGGAACTTATCAACCGCCTACTTAGCATTGGCCTTGGCAACCGGCAACTACACATCGACGTGGCGGGGGAGTGAGCGCATTTTTTAACGCGATCCCTACTCAGCTTGTTACACATACATACTTACTTGTGCCTTGCAGAGTGCGATTATTTATTCACAATCTCCGATATCCGCTCGAGAACCACCAGCGCACGTGCCTGGCTCACTGCATCACCCGGGAGATGACTGGGTAGCGCATCTTCAAATTTGTTGTTACGCAATAATGCTGCAAATCGCGCAGTCAAATGTTTGTGTAATGCCTTATCGGTCCGCCGCACCTCATCGACAATTTCCGGTCGGCCATCCAGCACCGCGATAATATCTTCCAGGGTCGTGACTCAAAACGTAATCGCCGTTTCCCCGGCCATCAAATGCGGCGAGTTTCGTCGCCAGAAAGTAGGGCGCGGTCACTCGGCGGATGCGTTTTCCGGACGGCAATTCAGCGACCACTGCCGCGTCGAGCGCGGGCTGATACCACTCGTTTCCAAATCCCAAAATCTTGGGATGGGTCGGCATAATGTCTAGAACCCCCCCCCCGCAGCAACCCAACGGCAAATCGGCGCATCGGGCCTTTGGTCTTCCTTGAGGCTTCGCTTGCGCAACTGACTCGACAGCCGATGGTAGTCCTGGAGCGAAGCCACCTCGGTGATCACATCAACGTCTTGCGTGGCGCGTATCGGCGGCGCAGCAGTATCTGTCAACAGCAGGCCCGTGGCGCAACCGCCCACAAGCACCATGTCATCCGCAAGCGGGCCAAGGCGTTCCACCGCAATTTCCAATATCTGAAGATTGGGATTCTTCCTACGCATAAGACGCCAGCCGTTTTTTCAATTCTTTGATCGCAGTTTCCCGCTCGCGTGCCCGCCCACCTCGGATGGCATCAACGAGTATCAAGAGTTCGTAAAGTTGCGAGTCTGCCAGTGCGGCCTGGGGTGCCAAGTTGTAGAGCGGCGAAAAAGCCGCACCGCGCACTTCGCCTTTTGCATGGGGCCAAACCGGTGGCGGCTCGGAAGTCGCAGCAAAATGTTTGCTCAAGGGCGGCGCGGCGTAGCCGGTGGGAATTCCACGCGTCATCGCTCCCTGGGCAGGGACAAATACATATTTGAGCCCGTGAATTAGAAACTCTTCCAGATTGCGGATATTCGGCACGATGTCATCGCCCTTGCGCACTGCGAGCTGTGCCGCCAGCGCACGCTTTACCGCCGAATGCAGTTGCGAAGGGCTCATCCCGAGTTGGACCGCGAGCGAAGCATAGGACCAGGAACTTTGGCCGATGGCCAGAAGCTTAAGCACAACCAGAACATCTTGTGGTTTCAGTACCATCGTCATTCTACGTTCTATATTCTAGAATATAGAATAGCGGCAATCGAAGGTATGTCAACAGCTACTCAGGAGTGACCTGAAATTCTATGATGATGAAAATATCAGACTGTACTCGTCACGATCGAGCGCCCACGTTACCTTCGCTCAAATACCATCGCAACCAACAATTGCTCGAAACTCCGTTTTCAAACCATCCATGATTTCTTACCGAGGATTTCTGGTGCGGGAATGTTGATGCTGTCTTTCAGCGAGTAATCTCGAACCGAATTTTCAATGCATCCAACCCTCATATCACGGATTGCTTGGCATGGATGCGGCGGGCACAATCGGCGTAGCCACGCAGTTTTGGTGTCAGAGGAAGTGTAAAGACGCACTCCAAGGGAGTGCGCACTAATGCAATAACGCAAGCCTGACCCGGTCCTCGGTCCTGCAAGCCTGACCCGGTCCTCGGTCCTGTTACCTCGGTTACGGTTTGGCCGCCGCCTGTAACAACGGCCAGCACTGTTCGCGTAATTCGTCGAGCACATCTGCCAGCGGCGGCGCGGTGAGTTCACTGCGCGTGAGAAACGCCTGCCACATCGTCTGCCGGCTTACTGCGAAATCCGGCATGAGCCCGGCGGGTAGCGTTACCGGCAATGCGGTTTGCCGCCGTGCGAACGTTGCGCGGATCGCAGCTGGTAACACCGTGTGGTCAATCTTCTCGTAGCGAATCAACACCCACAGATCGAAATAGTCTTTGACGCGGGAATTGAATCCGGCCAGCTTCACCATCGCCTCCAGTTTTTCCGCCACGACTGTTTCCAGCGGATACACCGCCAACACAGGCGCTGGCATGTCGAGCAAAGTGGGATAAGCGTGTTGGGATGGCGCCGGAGTCATTGCGTCACCAAAACCAATGTCGCATTGCACTGGAATACGCGCGCCGTCCAGTGTTGCAGTCATGCTGACTCGCGCGCCGGGATATCCGGCCTCTTTGCGGATTTCCACAGCGCGCACCGACGCCGCATCGAATATCAACCCATCGTCGGCCGATACCTCCATTGCGGTGATCTCGGCAAATACCGCAGCACAGTGTTCCGGTTGCGCGTCGCCGAACCCCAGGAAATCGGCATCGCGCGTCGGTCGTTGCGTAAGATCAAACCACAAGCGGAACAACAGCGCGCCCTTAAGTACGAAGCGATCGCGGTGGGCCGACTGCGCCAACCGGTAGAGCAGGCGTTCCAACGCATAGTTGATCAGCATCTGCTGAAAGTCCTGACCACGTTCGCGCGCGAGGTTGAGCAAACGTTGCCGGATTGAAGCCGCGACATTGGATTTTCCCGTCATGCCACCAGCGCCTCAACATACGGCCGGAGCACCGCCTGAACGCGACATACGCGCGCCATTTTGTCGAGTTCGTCCAGCGTGAAACGCCGCTGCTGCCAACCCTCGCGCAGCGCCTCAATGGCCACGTCGAGACCAATGTGATTACGGAACTTGAAACAGTCGGCAACCGTTTTCGCCATCGAATACACCCGCACCGCCCCCCCTGCGCGCGCGTGTGTCTCGATACGGGTGGTATAGGCCGCGCCGGAAAAATGCACGATGCGCAACGGCGGATAGTCCTCCGGTTTGCGCCACGCGCTCTTTGGTAGCGCCAGCCAAACCACCGAAGGCGATTGGGTGGTGATCTCATGAAACGCCAGCGCCGAGAGCAGGCACAAAACTCCTTGTGGGTAGCGGTGCATCACCTGCACCCAACTATCGCTGGCATCCCGAACCGTTGCGAGTTGATAAACACCCCGACGCACACGCACGATGCGCCCTTGTTCCACCAGCTCCGCCAGCGTGCGAAACAGCACCGGCCGCGACAGACCAAGGCGCGCGAAATCCGCCACACCTGCATTACCCCGCTTGGTGATGTATTTGAGTACGGCATCTGAACCGGCCATGAGACATTCCTAGTTACTTATTTATATGTAACTAGGTTAGTCTCCGATGTTGCCAAAGGCAATCTCGGTCCAGCTACCCGCATCCGGCATTCCCGAGTCGCAGATATCTACAACTTGCTGGATTCCCGCATTAAGGGGGGATGACGAATTTGTGATTGCCAAGGGGGTCTGTCTGCCACCTATAGTAATGCAAGCTCGACCTGCGGGGCAGACCGTGACATAAACGAGTTATGCGATGACAGTTTGGCGTCAGGAAAATTGTAAAGACCCGTTCCGAATCGTGTTGATTCAAGCAAGTGTCAGCCTAAAGGAGGCCTAGTTTTTTCAAGCACTCTTCCATAGTTGGCTTAACTCCATCCAACGCTCGCTTTTTCTCAGCCTCATCTGCGAGACTGCATACGTACTTTGCGAGCGCTTCTTTCTTTTTGAGTACTATTTTCATTAGCGCTAAACGATGAAGGTGCTCCTCTGGAAGAAGGGTTTTGACATAGTCGTCAAACGTAATATCCCTCCGAGCAAATTTGTAGAGTTCTATCGGGTTCGGGCGATCTTCCAGCCAGCCCTCTTTCTCCGCATGGTCCCAAATATTCTCATGAAGTAATTCCTCGACCGCAAACGGCACAGGTACTTTACGGGTGAAGCACGCCTTTAACTGCAGGCCGGGTATGAGAGCGACACCATACGCTTTCTTTCCCGAAGGTGGACCATTCAACTTTTCAACTGATTGTTTCATTGTGAGTTGCGCATCGCCGTCCTTGTCAAATACTCCAACAGCTTTGGCAAGGGGACGACTATATGACCAACCGATCAACATTTCGCCAACCCAGGCATGGCCGCCACCTTGGTACGTGCTGCATCGTACCGCCACTTGTTTAGCGTGAGCTGGGAAAAACAAGCGAAGCACTTCATCAAAGATAATCTTATCGGTGAGGCCTTCACAAAAGATCGTTGGCTTGGACGTGTCGGTGAGATTTTTTGCCGCGTTTTGCAGTTTTATTAGCTCCTGCCGTACTTCCCTAAAATGCGGCTCAAGCAAGGTGAGTAGGCCCATAGCAGAATCCAGCGACGGCAGATCAACCTCGCTAAGGGGTTTGACGGTCGTCGAGAGCTCATC
>JACQEQ010000422.1 GCA_016200445.1 Gammaproteobacteria bacterium
CGACATCGCGCCGGTGGAGAAGCGCTTGACGATCTCCTTGGCCGGTTCGACTTCGCTCAACGGTATTGGCTGTGCCGCAGTTTTGATTTCAAACAAACCGCGCAAGGTCATCAGCTGCTTGCTTTGGTTGTTGATCAGCGCGGCATATTCTTTGTAAGTTTTATAGTCGTTGGCGCGCGTCGAGTGTTGCAGTTTGGCGATGCTGTCGGGTGTCCACATGTGTGCTTCGCCGCGCACACGATAGGCGTAGTCACCGCCAACATCCAGTGCGTTACGATACAACGGCGCGTCGCCGAACGCGGTGCGGTGCCACTGCACGGCTTCGGCGGCGACTTCGTTCAGGCCGATGCCTTCGATGGTACTGGCAGTGCCTTTGAAATATTTTTCGACGAACGCGTGATTGAGTCCAATCGCTTCGAAAATCTGTGCGCCGCAATACGATTGATAAGTCGAGATGCCCATCTTGGACATCACTTTCAACAGGCCTTTGCTGACGGACTTGATGTAGTTTTTACACGCGTCTTTGTGGCTGATGTTGGCCGGAAGATAAGCGCGCATCTCCGCCAGCGTTTCGAACGCAAGATAGGGATGAATCGCCTCGGCTCCATAGCCCGCGAGCATCGCAAAGTGGTGGACTTCACGCGCGGCGCCAGTCTCGATGACCAGGCCGGTGCTGGTGCGTAATCCGGTGCGAATCAGGTGATGATGCACAGCGCTGGTTGCGAGCAGGGCAGGAATCGCGACGTGCGCGGCATCCATGCTGCGATCGGACAGGATGATGATATTGCCGCCGTCACGCACCGCCTGCTCCGCATCCGCGCACAATCTGTCGAGTGCAGGCGCCATACCGCCCGCGCCCTGCGCAGAGGCATAACAGCAGTTCAACGTACAGGAACGGAAGGTCTGGCCGGTATAGTCGGCGATATGGCGAATCTTTTCCATGTCGTCGTGGCTGAGCACCGGTTGTTGTACTTCCAGACGTTTACGCGGTTCGGTTTCATCCAGACCGAGCAGGTTGGGGCGCGGGCCGATAAACGATACCAGCGACATGACCAGCTCTTCGCGGATCGGATCGATGGGCGGATTGGTCACCTGCGCGAACAACTGCTTGAAGTAACTGGACAACGGAACGGCGCGGTTCGACAGTACCGCCAGCGGCGTGTCGTTGCCCATCGAGCCGATCGCTTCCTGACCGCTGGCAGCCATCGGAGTGAGCAAAAATTTCACATCTTCTTGCGTGTAGCCAAACGCTTGCTGGCGATCCAGCAACGACGCAGCGGGCGACGGCAAGGGGCCGGTTTTTGCGGACGGTAAATCTTCTAACACGATTTGAGTTTTTTTCAGCCAGTCTCGGTAGGGCCGGAAATTGGCCAGTGCGGTTTTGACTTCAGCATCGTCGATGATGCGGCCGGCTTCCACGTCGATGAGGAACATCTTGCCCGGTTGCAGGCGCCACTTCTTGATGATTTTGTGCTGGGGAATATCGAGTACGCCCATCTCCGATGCCATCACCACCAAGTCATCGTCGGTAATCAGATAGCGCGCGGGGCGCAGGCCGTTACGGTCGAGCGTAGCGCCGATCTGACGGCCGTCGGTAAATGCAACCGCCGCCGGCCCGTCCCAAGGTTCGAGCAGCGCAGCGTGATATTCGTAGAAGTCGCGGCGTTTTTCATCCATCAACGGATTGCCGGCCCAGGCTTCGGGGATCAGTAGCATCATCGCGTGCGCCAGCGAATAGCCGCCGGCAACAAGCAGTTCCAGCGCGTTGTCGAAGCAGGCCGAGTCGGATTGGCCTTCCGCGATCAGTGGCCATAATTTGTCAAGATCGTCACCCAGTAGTGCCGACGACATCGAATGGCGGCGTGCCGCCATCCAGTTGAGATTGCC
Source organism: Gammaproteobacteria bacterium (assembly GCA_016200445.1). Taxonomy (GTDB): domain Bacteria; phylum Pseudomonadota; class Gammaproteobacteria; order SG8-11; family SG8-11; genus UBA6921. Next base: position 1,888 of record JACQEQ010000422.1, read on the forward strand.
ACGTAGCGTGTTGATCTCGCCGTTGTGCGCGATCATGCGGAACGGGTGCGCCAGATCCCAGGTCGGGAAGGTGTTGGTCGAGAAGCGTTGATGCACCAGTGCGAGCGCGGTGGTCATCTGCGCGTCGAGCAGGTCCGGATAATATTCACCGACTTGATCGGCCAGCAGCATGCCTTTGTAGACCAAAGTGCGCGCCGACAATGATGGGATATAGAAAGTATCGGTACCCGGCAGATTCAGCGCACGCACCGCATGTTCGGCGCGCTTGCGCAGCACGAACAATTTGCGTTCAAAAATGTCAACGTCGGCGCAATTGCTGCCGCGCTTGATGATGGCTTGTCGTATGATGGGCTCCACCGCTTTAACGCCTTTACCGAGGCGGGTGTTATTGGTGGGGACATTACGCCAGCCAAGCAGGGTTTGACCTTCTGCGGTAATACATTCCGTGAGTTCACGTTCGCATGCGGCACGGGTGGTTTGGTCTTGCGGCAGGAAAAACATGCCGACGCCGTAGTCGCCCAGAGCGGGCAAAGTAATTTTTTGTTTGGCAAATTCACTGCGCAGGAAGGCGTCGGGTGTTTGAATCAGGATGCCAGCGCCGTCGCCGGCCAGTGGGTCAGCACCGGTCGCGCCACGGTGGCTGAGGTTAGTCAGGATCTGCAAACCTTGCTCAACAATCGCATGACTCTTGTGGCCCTTGAGATGAGCAATGAAGCCGACACCGCACGCGTCATGCTCGTGCTGTGGGTCATACAAACCTTGCTTGGTAGGCCGCGCCGTACGATTCACGTTAAAACACTCCTCGACTAAATAGTTCACACCACGTCAGCTTAAGAATTCAAGTTCACAATATAAAAATATCGAGCGCAACGACTTCATGCGCAACGTCGCGCTCGGCACAAATTCGATAATTAGGATACAGCGTCGGAGTGAGAAGCGGGACAGTCAAGCTGTACTGGGTTGGGAGCAGGTCAATCGCGCTGAACCGGGTTGTATTTCGAATACGACTGACTATCCATGCACCCACGCCGACACAAAGTATAAAGGGTCCGGGCAGCGCGTTCAATTCATCCCACGCTATGTAAAACCACCGCTGTGGGAATGAGGCTCGAATGTGCCTTCAGCTGCGGTATATCGAGATGTGCTGGATATGGATCGCAGGCAAGACTGTAAGATATTTTGCAAAACTCGTCCCGTTTCCAAGTCATGGGTGCTGCAAGTCAATTAAGTTGTAATACGCTCACGACGATGAGTGAACTCAGGGCGTCGCGATATTTCGCAGCCGTCAGGAAGCTGGTCACTGTAAGTGGTGCAGCAATACGAGTGTGTCGAAAGTTTACTGGTGGAGAATGTCGTTATGGTCGTACCACTGTTGTTGAGTTTATCACTGGCGGGCGTTGCCCCTGCAGGTGATGCAATGTGGGGCAATGTCGGTTTCGGATTTTATCCTTCAAATAATAGCCAAAAAGTCGCACCGAATGGTTTGGTGTACCAACCGATGTTTCGCTTGATCGGCGATGTGAGTGTCGGTAGTCGCGATTTATACCTGTTTGCCACCTCGGCGTATTACACCGAAAAACCCACACCGGGTGAGACGACCAATAAAAGCCAAGGCTCTTTTGATTTTACCAAGCGACAATACGATTTTAATATCGGCGGTGCGTTTGCGACCGGTGAAGATACTGAAGTGCGCTTTTGGGCATATTCGCAAAGCAACATTAACCGTGGCCGCGATTTGAACAAACCCTTC
>JACQEQ010000423.1 GCA_016200445.1 Gammaproteobacteria bacterium
GCAAGGGCGAAAACCTGCGCGACAAGATTGATGCCCAACTGGCCCAAATCCAGAAAATGCCGCAACTCGTCCGCTCATTTTTCAAGGCCCCTTCTGTCGCCTATATTACCGACTTATGAGTAAAGCAGCAATTCTTACGGCAAAAACGACTGGTTCACCAGTAGTGTTAGTTACTTCAGGTGCTTGCATCGGTACCTGGATTAAGATCGATGCGCTGCAAGTCCGGTAGAGCGCGCAGAGTAGCGTGTTGAAAATTTCCACGCCTACCAAAACAACGACAGTGGCAGGTTGATCAATTAACTAGTACTACGACCTCGCGTGTGTCTGCCAAGCCGATGGATACCACCGAAGCAACCGATCATGTCGAAAGCTGGCTACGTATCCGGTGACGCAGATCGTTCACCCGACGGCCCGGCATTGGGAGATTCTGCATTCCCTGCCGGGAATCCACACGAGTACCGGCAAACTACGTTGTTCCCGATGTGGACCTCGCAGAATTGGCAATCGAGCACGGCGCGGTTTTGTGTAGTAGCGATCACGATTTTGCGCGGTTTCCAAATCTCTCGTGGCGTAATCCGCTTGATGTCTAATTTGGTTGCACAGTCTTTCCATCATTCAGCGTTCCAGGCTTAAGTTTGCGAGTGCATGTCGGGTAGGGTGACGTCGTTTTTTGTTGCTCTGAAATCTCGCATAGCCTGCCTTGACAGCTTTTAAGTTTGCGGGCTTAATCGGTTCCCTTCGCCGCAGAGATATTGCGCGAAAAAATACATTGCGCTACAAGCGCGAGGCCGGGAGGTAAGGGAAGATGTTGGCGAATTATCTGCCTATTTTGTTGTTCATTATCATCGGCGTGGTTTTCGGTATGGTGCCGATCGCCGCCGGTAAATTGCTGTCGACCAGCCGTCCGGATGCGGCGAAAAATTCCCCGTACGAGTGTGGCTTCGAAGCGTTTGAAGATTCGCGTATGAAGTTCGACGTACGTTTTTATTTGGTGGCAATTTTGTTCATCATCTTTGATTTGGAAATTGCGTTTCTGTTTCCGTGGGCTGTGGCACTGAATGAGATTGGGATGTTTGGCTTCATGGCGATGGTGATATTCCTTGCGATCCTGGTGATCGGATTTATGTACGAGTGGAAGAAAGGTGCCCTCGAATGGGAATAGAAGGCGTACTCGAAAAAGGCTTTGTCACCACCTCGGCGGACAAGCTCATCAACTGGGCGCGCACCGGCGCGTTGTGGCCGATGACATTCGGCCTGGCCTGTTGCGCGGTGGAAATGATGCACGCGGGTGCGTCGCGTTACGATCTGGATCGCTTCGGTATTGTGTTTCGCCCCAGCCCGCGCCAGTCCGATGTGATGATCGTGGCCGGCACGCTGGTGAATAAAATGGCGCCCGCGCTGCGCAAGGTCTACGACCAGATGGCCGAGCCGCGTTGGGTGATTTCGATGGGCTCGTGCGCCAACGGGGGCGGTTATTACCATTATTCCTACGCTGTGGTACGCGGGTGCGACCGCATTGTGCCGGTCGATATTTATGTGCCCGGCTGCCCGCCGACTGCTGAAGCCTTGTTATATGGCATCATTCAGTTGCAAAACAAAATCAAACGTACCAACACCATCGCCCGGTAGTAACTAGGATCCGTGTCATGACAAAAATTGCGGTGTTGGCGCAGCGCGTCCAAGAAAAATTTCAGCCGGACCTGTTAGCTTGCACGACGGCGCATGGTGAAATCACCCTCGTCGTGGCGCGGGCCAGTTTGCTCAGCGTGTGTCAAACGCTGCGCGACAACGCGGAATTCGCGTTTGAAGAACTTATTGATTTATGTGGCGTGGACTACTCAGCGTATGGCGTGGCGGAATGGGAAACCGAAAGCGCCACGGGCACCGGTTTCAGCCGCGGCGCGGAACTTGCCGCTGACGGTGCGCACAGCGCCAGCACCTGGACAGGCGCACGTTTCGCCGTGGTGTACCACCTGTTGTCGATCAAAAATAACCAGCGCCTGCGTGTGAAATGTTTCTGCGAGAATGAACCGCCGGTGCTGGATTCTGTTACCGGCTTGTGGGCGTCGGCCAATTGGTACGAGCGCGAAGCTTTCGATCTGTTCGGTATTATTTTCGAGGGGCATCCGGACCTGCGCCGCCTGCTCACCGACTACGGTTTTATCGGACACCCGTTTCGCAAGGACTTCCCGTTGTCCGGCTATGTCGAGATGCGCTACGACGCGAAGAAAGGCCGCGTGGTTTACGAGCCGGTCAGCATCGAACCGCGGGTGCTGGTGCCGCGCGTGATTCGCGACGATCACCGCTATGTGGAAACACCGCCGCCTCCGCCACGCGTGGAGAGGGCTAAATAACATGTCTGAAATTCGCAATTACACCTTGAACTTCGGTCCGCAACATCCGTCCGCGCACGGTGTGTTGCGCCTGGTGCTGGAAATGGACGGCGAGATCATCGAGCGCGCCGATCCGCACATCGGCTTGCTGCATCGCGGCACGGAAAAACTGGCCGAGAGCAAACCCTACAACCAAAGCATTGGTTACATGGACCGGCTCGACTATGTGTCGATGATGTGCAACGAACATGGCTACGTGTTGGCACTGGAAAAGTTGCTGGAAGTCACCCCGCCGATCCGTGCGCAGTATATCCGTGTGATGTTCGACGAGATCACAC
>JACQEQ010000441.1 GCA_016200445.1 Gammaproteobacteria bacterium
CACACCGAGAACACGTTCTTGGCTAAATCCAGACCTACGCGGACTATGTTCATGATGGACCTCCTGGCTGTTAAGCACTCTCCCAATTCTAGTGCGGCTTACGCCACGCACCGGAGCGGGGAGGTCCATGTCATTCGTTATAAGTCTTATCTGATAAGGGGGTGTTAAATGAAAAGAGGTATTCACGCTGTACTTTTTAGTTCGTTTGTTGCCTTCGCGGCGTACGCTCCGTCAAGCGGTGCGGTAGTAGCGAAGGTCAACGCTGTTGGAACATACGACGACGGAGCAATTTATATTTTCTTCGATAAAGCAATATCCGATTGCTCAACAACCAATAGATTAGACCTCGCAGCGAATAATCCGTCAGTGAAGCATGTCCTCGCAATTGCCATGACTGCATTCACAACCGGAAGCAACGTTGAAATTCATCCCGGATCGTGTTCTGGGGCTGCGCCAGAGTTTTCCACTTCGGGTGATTCTTTTTTCTTCCTAACGAAATGAAGGGCGACTTATAACATGTCGCTCAACCGGACCTCGGGGTCGCTACGCGATCCCTCGGCCGGTTAGCTCTACGTTGGGCGTAATCAGTTTATGGAGTTTCAGCCGTATATAGATTCAAGAAAATCAAATCACCGCAGATGCAACTGTGGTCGTGACCACACAATTAAAATAATTCACGGAATGTTTTACTACGCTGAAAGCAATCATGTCGCATTCTGCGTTGCGCTAGTTGAACATTCGGATGAAAAGCATATTTGGGTAGCATTTATCACTGGCGAATGGCCAGGAACAAACGCGGCAGATTGTTTTGTTACGTCGCATATTTGGTCAAATACTGAAGATAGAATAATGAAAGTTGAGGATGGAACAACCTCACCATTTGAAAAAGATGAAATTTTTGATTGTTATCCGGTTACAAGAGAGCAAGTTCTTGCCGTTGATGGCGCTAAAGATTGGTTCATTAATACCTATTTAAAATTATTTGAAATTGATAATGAAATTGGAAATTTTATTAGTTAAAAACGCCCAACCCGGCGTTCGAGCGGGACTCGCCCAGAAGCGGGCGAGCCCCTCAACTTTACGTTGAGGGTGTAGAAAAACCCCGTTGGAAAATTCGCGAATGAATTCGGAGAAAAATCGACCTCACAGAATGGCGCAGGTTCGTCGATCTCGGTATCGGGAGGGGTTTTGTGACACCGTGTTTTCACCCCTCATACAATTTTCAGTAGTTTTTCTACACCCTCGTTGGGCACCATGAGATCCACACTTTTCTTGGTATTCGTTTCAGTCGTTTTGGCAGGCTGTGCTTCCCCTCAGTCGCGCAAGGTTCAGATGCAGGTCATTGGTGAAGAATGCATCCCGTCAAAAGCAGAACTTACCTCGATTATCCCTTGCTTGAAAAAGCGAGGGATCGAACTCGGAGAATCAAATCGGGGTGAACTAGTTTCAGTAAAATGTGGGCCATGGTGGGGCTGGCCATTCTTGGCGTCCTGCAGCGGTTTGCGCGTAAAGACAGAAGCAGGTCAAGTTAAATCGTGGGAGCCATGGGCATATATAGACGGGCCGTAAACATGGTGCCCAACAACCGGTTCGAGCCGACCTTCGGGTCGCTGCGCGCCCCTGCGGCGGCTCAACCGGAACGTTAGGGTTTGAAATGAAGCGGTCTCAATGGGTCGTCGCCATACTCGCCGTGTTTGGAGCGTGGATATTAATATCCATCATCTCAACAATATTCTTTGGTCGCCCAGCAATCGTCGGTTGTATGGTTGTTTTACACAAAGAGTTTTCCGCTCCAAACAATGAATACACTCTTCGTCATGAAGTCTTGAGCTGTCCTGATAACAAAAACACAAGCAATTTGGCGCTAATAAAAAACAGTGAGCCCAATAAACAAACAATGTTTTATGAAACACAATCTCGTTTCATAAACACAAAGGGAGTCGAATACAATCCAGTTTCTTTTGGCATTCATTGGAACAACAATTCAAGCGTAGACATCTTCTATCCACCTGGGCTCGATATATATAACAACGTCTCCGGTGACCCCTCGCTGATGAAAGAAGAAATAAGAGAAGAACGAATCAATGAAATCAACGTACGCTTTTTACCCATCAAACCCTAACCCGTCGCTCAACACGGACCTTCGGGTCGCTGCGCGCCCTTTGGCCGGTTAGCTCCAACGTTGGGTGGCAATCGAGCGATCATGAGTTCATTTATCGTCGAGTTCTGGTCGAGCGTTTTCGGGGCTCTTGGAAGGGTCTCTCTGTTCGCACTCGTGAGATGGGCTTTCCCCTCATGGATATCCGCTAGGTTCATCGACGCGTGGGTGCTTGGTCACCTCATGCTTGCCTTCGCAGCACTGGTGATCGTGTCCTTATTTCCTACGCATGTCATTTCTATCGTCTTCGTGGTGTATGGGGTAGTCAGGGTATTCGAGATCGCCGTCTACCAAGCGAACGTACTGTTATTTGATGAGTATCGAGCGGTTAAGGCAGGCAAAGACTACGCCCTTGAAGGCTATAGACGAATTGTCTTGCTCTTGCTGCACAACTACGCGGAGATCATCATTTGGCTGGCGAGTACGTATACGTTTCTGGCAGACGAGTTTGCGCACAAGTGGGAGGCAGGAACAAAAACAGTGCTCGGGGGCATTTACAGTAGTTTCATCACGATGACGACGTTCGGAGACTTCGACCTTTTGCCGAAGACAGACCTTGCGGCCATTGTCTTGCTATTTCACGCAACGGTCGGATTGTTCATGACACTGCTGAGTCTCGCGTGTTTCATAAGTTTGATCCCAGCCCCAAAGAGCAAAGACGCGCTTGAGATCAAACAGATGGGGAGTCAGCCACCCAACCCGGCGCTCAACCGGACGCGCCGCAAGCGGCGCGCCGGTTAGCTCTACGTGTGCGCCGGGCATGGCGCGTTACTTCATAGGTGGAAGTCCTATGGCCAGGTTTTCGCAGAGCCGAAGGCAAGGAGAAGGGCAAGGGCGTCGTCGCGAGGCGGGGTCTATCGGTGCGTCCAATCCAAAACTGCGGGGCGATGAACAAAAACCGGATAGGAGGCGTGATGCATCCGGGGCGAGTGGGCACGTGACCACGAAGCCCTCCATCTGCGGTTGGGATGCATTTTGTAAATCCGGCGTCTATGCAGCGAAGGTAACGTGTCTTACCCCGGGAGATCTCCCCGCAGCTTCGGAGCATCGAAGCTAGGCACTGAGCGATTGGTGCTGATCACCGTGGAGAAGTCAGCAGAAGGCATAGTAGGCGGCGCCCCCCGCCGAAGGCCGGAACGATGAAAGACGACGGATCATGACGAAGAGCGACGGGACTGCATCTGACCCCCTGAGCAATCAGGCTGCGGACATACCGCAGGATGAACTCGTGGCTGGATCGTCAAGACCACCTGAGTCGATTCATACCCAAGCGCTGCTGGCCCAAGTGCTGGATCGGGCCAACCTGCAGCGCGCATTGAAGCAAGTGCGCCAGAACAAAGGCGCGCCGGGCATCGACGGCATGACGGTCGATGAACTGCCGGACTACCTCCGACACCACTGGCCGAATATCCGCGCGCAACTGGAAGCGGGGCACTACCGCCCGCAACCGGTCAAGCGCGTGGAGATACCCAAGTCTGATGGCAAGACCCGACCCTTGGGAATTCCGACGGTGTTGGACCGCTTCATTCAACAAGCCATCGCGCAAGTCATATCAGCGCAATGGGAACCCCACTTTGACCGCCATGGATGGCGGAAATGCAGGTTTTGCAGGAGCAAAAACCTGCCCATCCCCACAGCTACGGCTACCGGCCGCAACGCTCAGCGCACCACGCGATACGCGAAGTGCAAACGCGCATCCGGCAGGGGTACGGCTGGGTGGTGGACCTGGACCTGCAAGCGTTCTTTGATTGCGTCAATCATGATCGGCTAATGGCGCGGCTCAAACGCCGCTGCCCGGATGCCGAACTGCTGCGACTTATTAACCGCTACCTCAACGCAGGGGTGCGCGTGGGCGAAGTACTCGAACCCACGCGCATGGGCGTACCGCAAGGCGGACCCCTCTCACCGGTGTTGGCCAACGTGGTACTGGATGAACTGGATTGGGAACTGGACCGGTGCGGCCACCGTTTTGCCCGCTACGCGGATGACTGCACGATTCTGGTCAGAAGCAAGCGCGCGGGCGAACGGGTGATGGCCGGCGTGACACGCTATGTCAGTGACACACTGCGACTCACAGTGAATCCGCTGAAAAGCGCGGTGGATCGGCCCATGAACCGCACGTTCTTGGGCTTTACGGTCAGTCGCACCGGAGCCAAGCTCAAGGTGGCGGACCAAGCCATCGACAAGCTGAAAGACTGCGTGCGAGACCTGACCCGTCGTACACGAGGCAAACGCATTGACGCGATCGTGGCAGGGCTGAGGCAAACCCTGCTTGGTTGGGCAGGTTTTTGCTCCTGCAAAACCTGCATTTCCGCCATCCTTGGCGGTCAAAGCGTACTTCGGCATTGCTGAAGTGCTGAGTCCTCTGCGCGATCTCGATAAATGGATACGACGCAAGTTACGCTGTTATCTCTGGAAACAATGGGGGCCGTCGGGCTACCGGGAACTGCGCAAGCGTGGCGTGTCGGTTCGCGAAGCGTGGAACACCAGTAAGTCGGCACATGGCCCCTGGCGTTTGTCGAAAACACCGGCACTCGCTTTAGCGTTACCATTGCGCTTCTTCAACAACTTGGGACTACCGCAGCTTGCACCGCGTTAGGAATTTAATTCATCGAACCGCCGTGTACGTGACCCGTACGCACGGTGGTGTGGGAGGGAGGAGCCGTGAGGCTTCTTCCTATCCCGATTCGGCTTCACAAGCAACAGCCTAGCGGGAACACGCCGCCGCCACTGGAGTCCGTATCTTTTTGTATGTACAATGCGCCATGCACGTCACCTACGATCCAGCGAAGAACGAATGGAACATTCGGAAGCGCGGTCTCACCTTCGACGCTGTCGCTGAATTCGATTTTGAGGGTGCAATTTATGCCGTCGACGAACGGCATGACTACGGTGAAATTCGTTACGTTGCCATAGGCATGCTGGGCGCTCGGCTTCATGTGCTTTGCTTTACTGAGTTACCGGATGGCATCCGTGTAATCAGCTTCCGCAAAGCCAACGCGCGTGAGGTAAAGCGATATGCCAAAGCAAAAACCACTGACTGACGCCAAAGGCGAGGTGCGGGAACTTACCGCGAAGGACTTAAAAACGTTTCGTCCCGCGCGAGCAGCGTTACCCGAGTCTCTTCGACGCAAGACTGGAACCCGGGGCCAACAGAAATCGCCGACCAAAGAGCGCATTACAATTCGGCTTTCGCGTGAGGTTCTTCAACGTTTCCGCGCTACCGGCGAGGGTTGGCAAACACGCATGGATGCGGTGTTAAAAGAGTGGCTAAAAAAACATAAGCGGGCAGCTTGAGTCTATGCTTCAAAAACCGTGAAGCCGAACCCCGCGTTCAACACGGACCTTCGGGTCGCTGCGCGCCCCTCGGCCGGTTAACGCGAACTCTATGGACCTCCCCAAATTGTCAACGACGTTGTTGCGTTTACATGACCATTCTCCTGCTTTA
>JACQEQ010000053.1:0-664 GCA_016200445.1 Gammaproteobacteria bacterium
CGCACCCCTTTACCCTTATAGGAATCGGGTGGCCGGTATCCACGAATCACCGCAGCAACCTGACCCACCTGTTGGCGGTCAATGCCTTTAATTAAAATTTCTGTTTGAGACGGAGTTTCAATCGTAATCCCTTGCGGTACAGGAAAATCCAATGGGTGGGAAAATCCTAATGTGAGATTAAGCTTCTTGCCTTGCGCTTGAGCGCGGTAGCCAACGCCCACCAGCTCCAATTTCTTCTCAAAACCCTGACTCACACCGCGCACACAGTTATTCAAATTCGCACGAGTGGTTCCTGCAAGGGCGTTGGCGGCACCATGTTCTGCAGCATAGACGCATGACAACACATCACCATCCTTAGTAATTGTCACTTCGCTGGGAACAGCATACTGAAGGGTACCCTTAGGACCTTTGATAGTGACCGACTGGCCGTTAACGCTAACATCTACGCCCTTCGGGATTGAAATCGGCTGATTGGCAACACGTGACATAAATGCTCCGTTACTGTACGTAACACAAAACTTCACCGCCGTGCCCAAGCTTACGCGCAGCACGATCAGTCATAATCCCTGCGGATGTGGAAACCAGCGCAACTCCCAGGCCACCCATTACTTTAGGCAATTTGTCTTTACCGCAATACACGCGCAACCCTGGCGTACTGATACGT
>JACQEQ010000053.1:681-7904 GCA_016200445.1 Gammaproteobacteria bacterium
ACTTTTTCTATTGCAGGCTTACCTTCGTGGTAGCGCAATACAATATTGAGCTCGATCTTGGCGCCCGCTCCGCTTACTGAGTAACCTGCAATAAATCCTTCATCTAATAGCACCTTTGCAATCGATTGGCGCACTTTTGACGCACTCATCGCGACCTCGGGCTTGTTAGCTCCTAACGCATTGCGAATGCGGGTCAACATGTCGCTAATTGGATCAGTCATACACATGCCTGGAAACTCCTAAAATTGCTATTACCAGCTCGCCTTCACTAAGCCGGGTATGTCACCGCGCATGGCAGCTTCGCGTAATTTGTTACGTCCTAAGCCAAATTTGCGGTAAACGCCATGTGGACGACCAGTTACACGACAGCGATTACGTAAACGCACTGGGCTAGCATCACGCGGCAATGACTGTAGTTTTTTGCGTAACTCCTCACGTTCTTCATCGCTAGTCTTAGGATTTTGCAACTTGGCTTTGATTTGCTCACGACGTGCAGCAAATTTCTTGACCATCAGTTCGCGGTTTTGGCCGCGCAGCTTTACCGATAATTTCGCCACAATTCAATCCTCAAGAACGCAAAGGTAAACTAAACGCCATCAACAACGCGCGCGCCTCAGCATCGGTTTTCGCCGTAGTAGTGATGGTGATATCCATGCCACGTATCGCATCGATTTTGTCGTATTCGATTTCGGGGAAAATAATTTGCTCTTTGATACCCATGCTGTAGTTGCCACGCCCATCGAACGAACGGCCGTTTAAACCGCGAAAATCTCGAATTCGCGGGATCGCAACACTGATTAGTCGATCCATAAATTCGTACATGCGCTCACGGCGCAAGGTCACCTTACAGCCAATAGGTATACCTTCGCGAATTTTGAAACCTGCGATCGACTTACGTGACAAGGTAGTTACTGGCTTCTGACCAGCTATCTTTGTCATGTCAGCAAGTGCGTTATCCATAATTTTTTTATCAGCAACTGCTTCGCCGACGCCCATATTGAGAGTGACCTTAGTAACACGCGGCACTTCCATAATCGATGCGTAGTTGAACTGCTTCATCAATTGAGGAACAACGGTTTGTCGGTAAAATTCTTTTAGTCTAGCCATGATTCATCGCCGCCTTGACAATTTTACACATCCAACACTTCTTTGGTGGACTTGAAGTAACGAACTTTACGACCATCTTCCAACGTGCGGAACCCGATGCGATCCGCTTTGCCTGTGGCAACATTGAAGATCGCAACGTTTGAATCATCTAAAGATGCTTCTCGTTCCACGATCCCACCGGCCTGCCCAGCATTCGGATTCGGCTTGGTGTGGCGCTTGATCATATTCGCGCCTTCCACGAAAACGCGCCCTTCGGGCAACACTCGCGTAACATTGCCGCGCTTGCCCTTGTCTTTACCTGCGATGACGATTACGTCATCGCCTTTTCGAATTTTGCGCATGATATCGATCCTTTCCGTTACAACACTTCGGGTGCTAGCGAAACAATTTTCATAAATTGTTCGTTGCGCAACTCGCGTGTGACCGGCCCGAAAATGCGGGTCCCGATAGGCTGCAACTGGTTGTTCAACAGCACAGCGGCATTGCCATCAAAGCGGATCAATGATCCATCAGCACGCCGGATACCCTTGCGGGTACGAACCACCACTGCATCGTATACTTCACCCTTTTTTACTTTGCCGCGGGGCACCGCTTCTTTAATACTGACTTTGATAACATCTCCAACGTTGGCATAGCGGCGATTACTTCCACCGCTGGTTCGCACTTGAATCATTTACGCATCTCCAACAAAGGCCAAAAATACTGCGACCAGACCCTCAAAAAAGGGGGCGCATCATACCATGAATAGTTTCGTGAAAGCACCAGCGAATCTGTTACTGCTCTTTCGCCTTTTCCAAAATTTTGACCAGACGCCAGGATTTTGTTTTTGCCAGCGGCCGACACGGTTCAATAACAACTGTGTCACCCTCTTTGCATTCGTTGTTTTGATCATGCGCATGGATCTTGGTGCTACGACGCACGTATTTGCCATAAACGGGATGTGGTACGCGTCGCTCAATCAAAACAGTAATGGTTTTATCCATCTTGTCGCTAACCACACGCCCACTCATGGTACGCACCGTTTTTTGCTGTTCCTTCATGATCCACTACCCGCTGGTTGCTTCTCGTTTAACACCATTTTGACCCGCGCAATATCGCGGCGCACGGCTTTCAATTGACTGGTCTTGCTCAACTGGCCGGTTGCTTTCTGCATGCGTAAATTAAATTGCTCTTTCAATAATGCCGTTAGATCCGCACTGAGATCCGCTGATTTTTTTGCTCGTAATTCTTGCGCGTTCATCATCACATCACCGTTCGCGTTACAAACGTGGTTCGAAATGGCAATTTTGCAGCCGCCAAACGGAAGGCCTCGCGTGCCGTCTCTTCGGTGACGCCATCCATTTCATAAAGCACAAAGCCTGGTTTAATTGGCGCAACCCAGTACTCAACATTGCCCTTACCGCTACCCATACGAACTTCCAGCGGCTTTCTGCTGATCGGCTTGTCAGGGAACACACGGATATAAATTTTTCCACCGCGCTTAATATGCCGGCTCATGGCACGTCGGGCGGCTTCCAACTGACGCTGCGTCAGCTGACCACGCGTGGTCGCTTTGAGGCCGTAATCACCAAAACTTACTTGGTTGCCTGCGGTTGCAAAACCGCGGTTACGGCCTTTCATCATTTTACGAAATTTAGTACGCTTGGGCTGAAGCATGGCAATGCCTTTTAACTGTTAGTTCGTTGCGACTTTTTCGGCTGGGGCGTTAGCATCTTGCGGCTTGGTATCGAATACCTCACCCTTAAAGATCCACAATTTCACACCAATAATTCCGTAAGTCGTATTCGCCTCAGCGAATCCATAATCGATATCCGCTCGTAACGTATGCAGAGGTACACGGCCTTCGCGATACCATTCCGTACGCGCAATCTCAGAACCGTTCAATCGGCCAGCGACGCAAATTTTCACGCCTTTTGCACCGAGGCGCATTGCGTTAGTAACCGCGCGCTTCATTGCACGACGAAACATAATGCGGCGCTCAAGCTGTTGCGCAACACTTTCCGCGACTAAGTACGCATCCAACTCCGGCTTGCGCACTTCTTCAATATTAATGTGTACCGGCACGCCCATCATCTTCGACACTTGCTGGCGCAACGACTCAACATCCTCACCTTTCTTGCCGATCACAATGCCCGGGCGCGCCGTATGTATCGTGATACGCGCGTTACGCGCCGGTCGCTCGATTTGTACGCGGCTGACAGATGCCTGTTTCAGCTTTTCCTTGATAAACGCACGCACCTTCAAATCCGCGTTCAGAAATTCCGGAAAATTCTTAGAATCGGCATACCATGTCGACGTCCAATCTTTAATGACGCCAAGCCGGAAACCGGTAGGGTGAACTTTATGGCCCATTACTGCCTCGCTCTCACTTGTCTGCCACCGCCACGGTGATGTGGCTGGTGCGCTTAAGAATTCGATTACCACGTCCCTTGGCCCGCGGCATCATCCGCTTGTAACTCGGGCCTTCGTCGACACAAATGGTTTTGACTTTTAATTCGTCAACATCCGCACCTTCATTGTGCTCTGCATTAGCAATCGCAGATTCCAACACTTTCACGACCAGTTGTGCCGCCTTTTTAGTACTAAAACGCAATATGTTCAATGCACGTTCTACCGGCAGGCCGCGTACTTGATCCGCAACCAACCGCGCCTTTTGGGCGGAGATTCGACAAAACTTCAATTTCGCCGCTGCTTCCATCGTTGCTGCCTCTTACTTTAAACGCCGTATTGCTACTAGGCCTTGGCTACTTTTTTATCGCCGCTGTGTCCACGGAAGGTACGCGTCGGCGAAAACTCACCAAGCTTGTAGCCCACCATATTTTCCGTAACGAACACCGGAATATGTTGCTTGCCGTTATGCACCGCGATCGTCATTCCGACCATTTCGGGAATGACCATGGACCGGCGTGACCAAGTTTTAATCGGTTTTTTGCTGCTGGTATCTATCGTCTGTTGCACTTTCTTCGCAAGGTGCAAATCGACGAAGGGACCTTTCTTAATTGAACGCGCCACAGATCAAATCCTCTTTAAGCTATTACTTGCGACGATCACGCACGATCATGCGATTAGTGCGCTTATTCGCACGGGTCTTATAACCCTTGGTCGGTACGCCCCAAGGTGAGACCGGATGCCGGCCACCCTTGGTACGACCTTCACCACCACCGTGCTGATGATCAACGGGGTTCATCGCAGTACCACGCACCGTCGGCCGAATCCCGCGCCAGCGCGAGGCGCCCGCCTTACCTAAGGAGCGCAGATTGTGCTCTTCGTTACCGACCTCGCCAATGGTCGCTTTACATTCCAAATGGACCTTGCGCATTTCGCCAGAGCGCATACGGATAGTTGCGTAGTCGCCTTCTTTGGCTATCAACTGCACACCGGCGCCTGCGCTACGACCCAACTGGGCACCCTTACCTGGCTTAAGCTCAACGCAGTGAACTGTCGTACCCACAGGGATATTACGCACCTGCAAACAGTTGCCCGGCTTGATCTGCGCTTCCGGACCGGAAATTATTTCCGTGCCCGCCTGCATGCCCTTGGCCGCGATCATGTAACGGCGCTCGCCATCCGCGTACAAAACCAAGGCAATATGCGCGCTGCGATTGGGGTCATATTCCAAGCGTTCGACATGCGCTGGAATACCATCCTTGTCACGCTTCATATCGATGACACGATAGTGCTGCTTGTGCCCGCCACCCACATGTCGTGTCGTGATGCGGCCGTTATTATTCCGGCCACCGGTTTTGTTCTTTTTTTCCAGCAGTGGCGCATACGGCGCACCCTTATGCAGCCCAACGGGCACCACTTTAACCACCGCACGGCGGCCTGGAGATGTGGGCTTTACTTTAAGCAACGGCATTGGCTTATTCCTTCAAACTTGCGATCTAAAATTCGCGCTTACTCTTTACCCATGAAATTGATGTCAAACCCAGCCATCAACGTTACGTAGGCTTTTTTCCAACTTGAGCGGCCACCAGGACGACCACCTGCACGCTTCATTTTTCCCTTCACATTCATCACGCGCACGCTATCTACTTTCACGTTGAACATCGCTTCAGCCGCGCGCTTGATGGTGGCTTTATCAGCCTCCTTTTGCACTTTGAACACATACGTTTTGTGCTTATCAGCGAGGCGCGTACTTTTTTCGGTCACATGCGGCGCAAGTAATACATTTTCCAAATGAGTCAAATGCGTAGTCATGCCAACATCTCCTGAAGCTTCTTAATTGCTCCCGGAGTGATCAGCACTTTTTCCTGCTTGATCAAGCTGACCGGGTTAATCTCGCTCACCGCACAGGTATTCACGCGATGAATATTACGCGATGCCAACGTCAGATTCGCATCCGTCTGTTCAGTGACCAGTAGCGCATCAACCAAACCCATCGCCGTCATTTTTGCGACCAACTCTTTGGTCTTGGGCGCCGATAACGACAAGTCCTCAATCACCATCAAACGGCCTTGACGTACCAACTCCGAAATAATCGAGCTGAGCGCCGCGCGATACATTTTCTTATTCACTTTCTGCGAATAGTCTTGTGTCACTGCGGCAAAGATCTTGCCGCCGCCGCGCCACAAGGGCGAACGAATCGTACCAGCGCGTGCTTGGCCCGTACCCTTTTGCGCATAGGGCTTGCGGCCACCACCACGCACTTGCGAGCGAGTTTTTTGCGCGTGCGTACCGGAACGTCCGGCTGCGAGATACGCGGTAACGACTTGATGAATCAGTGGCTCATTATACTCACGCGCAAACGCTTCATCCGAGACTGTAATATTTTTACCAGCCTTACCACCGGCACTTGTCACTTGTAGTTCCATAGTCAATTTCCTCAGGCGCCAGATTTCGCGGCTGGTCGCACAATTACATCGCCACCTCTTGAGCCCGGCACCGCGCCTTTGACCAACAGCACATTGCGCTCGACGTCAACCCGCACCACCACCAAATTTTGCGCGGTGCGTCGTGCATTGCCCAAGTGACCCGCCATCTTCTTACCTTTAAATACACGGCCAGGCGTCTGACGTTGGCCGATTGAACCGGGAGCGCGATGCGCACGCGAGTTACCGTGTGTCGCATCACCCATGGTAAAATGGTGGCGCTTGATGGTACCCGCGAAACCCTTACCCATCGACACGCCAGTGACATCCACCAACTGCCCTTCTTTAAACAAATCAACCTTGAACGCAGCCGCAACAGCGGCATCCGCGACTTCTTTTTCACCAACCCGAAACTCGCGCAATTTACGTCCGGGCGCTACGTTGGCCTTAGCGTACTGACCGGCCAATGACTTGGTAACACGCGCAGGCCGACCTGAACCCGTCGCGACTTGCAACGCGCGGTAACCGTCCTGCTCCAAGCTTTTTACTTGTGTGACGATATTCGGCTCAACGACAATCACCGTTACCGGGATCGATTCGCCATCTGTGGTAAAAACCCGGGTCATGCCGCGTTTTTTTCCGATTAAACCCATCGCCATTGCCATCTCCTCAACTCACCGGGAAGCGCACTTCACCGTATCAATTCTGCCTACTTCAAACACCCATTCGGATTGCGATCAACTCAACTTAATCTGTACGTCAACACCTGCCGCCAAATCCAACTTCATCAACGCATCGACAGTTTTGTCAGTCGGGTCGACGATATCCATCAATCGTTTGTGGGTACGGATTTCATATTGATCACGCGCATCTTTATCCACATGCGGCGAAGTCAATACGGTAAAGCGTTCCATTTTAGTTGGTAACGGTATCGGGCCGCGCACTTGCGCGCCCGTGCGCTTCGCCGTCTCGACAATTTCTTTTGCCGACTGATCGATCAAGCGATGATCAAAAGCTTTCAGGCGAATACGAATTCTTTGATTAGCTGCCATGGTTATCGCTCATATTTACACTGCTTCAAATTCAGGCCAGGAGCATCGCGCCTAAAGCGGCGACACTCCTTCGTGTTATTCAAAAATCTTCGCCACCACGCCAGCGCCGACGGTCCGGCCGCCTTCGCGAATCGCGAAGCGCAGGCCTTGCTCCATCGCGATGGGGTTGATCAAGCTCACCACCATTTTGATGTTGTCGCCGGGCATCACCATTTCGACGCCTTCCGGCAGTTCACATGCCCCGGTGACGTCG
>JACQEQ010000014.1 GCA_016200445.1 Gammaproteobacteria bacterium
GACCACAGAAGCATATTCGACTAGCATACACGACGCACAGGGTAACGACGGCTATGAATATTATATTGGTCAGAAACACAAAGAGCGGCTTTGGCCATGTCACCTTGACCCGTGGTGTCGTTTTGGTTTTGTCTGTGACGTTAGTATTGATCCTACCGCTGGCGTTTTTGGCGTTGGGTTATTTTGTCGGTTCCAAGCATGGGACGCTCGCGCCTGGCGCGTTGTATGAAAACCTGCACAGTGAATTACAAATCCAGCGTGCCAAGGTGGATGATTCCGTGCGGAATGCACGTGACAACATGAATGCATTGACGTTGCGCTTGGGACAGATGCAAGCGCAAGCGATCCGCCTCGATGCGCTGGGCGACCGCTTGACCAAAATGGCTGACCTGGATAAAGGCGAATTCAATTTCAAACAGCGCCCTGCACAGGGCGGTCCCGAGTCGAGTGATAAGGTCACACCGTTACCGGTTTCCGACTTTGTATCCACGCTGGAAGCACTTTCGAAGCAGTTAGAAAATCGCAGCCAACAATTGAGCGTGTTGGAAACCCTGCTGATGAATCGTAATTTACAGGCGGAAGTTTTCCCCGCTGGCCGGCCGGTTGAAAGCGGCTGGATTTCTTCGTACTTCGGCAATCGTACAGATCCGTTCAAAGGCGGGTTGGGACATCACGGCGGTATCGATTTTGCGGGTAAAGATGGCAGCTCGATCAAGGTCGTCGCGTCCGGGCTTGTGACCTTCGCCGGTGAGCGCGGGGGCTATGGCAATCTGGTGGAAGTTGACCATGGTAATGGCTACTCCACACGTTATGGTCATTGCAAAGAGATCTTAGTATCGGTGGGTGATATGGTGAAAAAAGGTCAGGAAATTTCACTGATGGGTTCCACCGGACATTCGACCGGCCCGCATCTACACTTCGAAGTTGTTCACAACGGCACTATCGTTAATCCGCGCGAATACGTTGACGCTAAACCCGCCGAACTGTTCGGTTCTTAAAACAAAATAACTAACTCGACCGTGCTGTTTACGACCGCCGTTGCAGTTCACGCGCGGCGGGCCTGTTGTAACGCTTACTAATTGCTACCCCTTACCTTATAATCCCGCCTTCGTTTTCCTCACCAGGTTTTTTTCCGATGGTCGGCAATCTACTGAGCAAAATTTTCGGCAGCCGCAATGACCGCTTGCTGAAACAAATGTACCGCGACGTTGCACAGATCAATGCGCTTGAAGCCAAGTTCGCGGCGCTGTCCGATGAGCAATTACGTGCCAAAACCGATGAATATCGCCAGCGCTTGAAAAGCGGCGCCAGTGTCGACAGCTTATTGTCAGAGGCCTTCGCCACGGTGCGCGAAGCTGGCAAGCGAGTGCTCAACATGCGGCACTTCGACACCCAGTTGATCGGCGGCATGGTATTGCACAGCGGCAAGATTTCCGAAATGGCCACCGGCGAAGGTAAAACCTTGGTTGCAACCTTGCCGGTGTACCTGAATGCGCTGACTGGCGAAGGCGTGCACGTCGTGACGGTCAACGACTACTTGGCGCGCCGCGATGCGGAGTGGATGGGTAAGCTGTACAATTTTCTGGGCATGAGCGTGGGCGTGGTGGTGCCAGGGCTTGACCCAACACAGAAAATCGCCGCCTATGCTGCCGACGTCATCTACGGCACCAACAACGAATTCGGTTTCGACTATTTACGCGACAACATGGCGTTTGGAATTGCCGACAAGGCGCAGCGCAAATTGCATTATGCGATTGTCGATGAAGTCGACTCGATTTTGATCGATGAAGCGCGTACGCCACTGATTATTTCCGGCCCGGCCGAGGAAAGCTCCGAGCTCTACAAAGGCATCAATTTATTGGTGCCGAAACTGACGCGCCAAGCAGAAGAGAAGGGCCCCGGCGATTATTACGTCGACGAAAAAACCCGCCAGGTGTTGCTGAGCGAAGATGGCCATCAGCACGCCGAAGAATTACTACTACAAGCCGGTATGTTGCAGGAAGGCGAATCGCTTTATGAGGCGGGCAATATCCGCCTGGTGCATTACCTGTATGCCGGCCTGCGCGCGCATGCGTTGTTCCAGCGCAACGTCGAATACATTGTGAAGGACAACCAGATTATCATCGTCGACGAATTCACCGGCCGTACCATGCCGGGACGACGTTGGTCCGATGGCTTGCATCAAGCCGTAGAAGCGAAAGAAGGCGTGCCGATTCAGGCCGAGAATCAAACACTGGCGTCGATTACGTTCCAGAACTATTTCCGCTTGTACTCCAAGCTTGCCGGGATGACCGGTACTGCCGACACCGAAGCCTTCGAATTCCAGCAGATTTACGGCCTCGAAGTGGTAGTGATCCCGACGAACAAGCCGGTACAGCGTAAAGATCACAGCGACTTGGTGTACCTGACCAGCGGCGAAAAATACCAGGCCATCGTCGCCGATATCAAAGAATGCCAGACGCGGGGCCAACCGGTGCTGGTCGGTACCACCTCGATTGAAAATTCCGAATTGCTATCCGGCCTGCTGAACAAAGACGGTATCAAGCACGAGGTGTTGAACGCCAAGCAGCACGCGCGCGAAGCCGAAATCGTTGCGCAAGCGGGCCGTCCCGGCTCGGTGACCATCGCCACCAACATGGCCGGTCGCGGTACCGACATCGTGTTGGGCGGGAATTTCAACTCTGAAATTGCCAAGCTTGACAATTCCAGCGAAGAACAGATTGCCGCGTTGCGTGAAGAATGGAAATTACGCAATAACGCGGTTGTCGCCAGCGGCGGCTTGCATGTGATCGGTACCGAGCGGCACGAATCGCGGCGCGTCGACAATCAGTTGCGCGGCCGCTCGGGCCGGCAGGGGGATCCGGGATCGAGCCGTTTTTATTTGTCGCTGCAAGACAATCTGATGCGGATTTTTGCATCCGAGCGTGTGTCGGCGATGATGAAAAAACTCGGCATGGAAGAAGGCGAAGCCATCGAGCATCCGTGGGTGACCAAGGCCATCGAAAACGCGCAGCGCAAAGTGGAAGGCCGCAATTTCGACATGCGCAAACAACTGCTCGAATACGACGACGTCGCTAACGACCAGCGCAAAGTGATTTACGAGCGGCGTAATGAATTGATGGCCACGGAAGATTTGTCGGACACCATCCATATGATGCGTACCGATGCGGTCGACAGCGTGTTCCGCGCGCACGTGCCGCCGCAGAGCTTGGAAGAGCAATGGGATGTGGTGGGTTTGGAAGATGCGCTGGAGCGCGAGTTCGGTCAGCGGTTGCCGGTCAAGCAGTGGCTTGAAGCCGACAGCAACTTGCACGAAGAGCCGTTGCGCAAGCGTATTCAGGAAACGCTAGAGAAATCCTATGCGGAAAAAGAAGCGCTGACCGGCGCGCCGGTCATGCGGCATTTCGAAAAAGCCATCATGATGCAAGTGCTCGACAGCAACTGGAAAGATCATCTGGCAGCGATGGACTATCTGCGTCAAGGTATTCACTTGCGTGGTTATGCGCAAAAAAATCCCAAGCAGGAATACAAGCGCGAAGCGTTCGAGTTATTTTCCGAAATGCTGGAGCGCATCAAGACCGAAGTCATCGGTTATATCTCCAAAGTGCAAANNGAACAACGTCGACACCAGGCCCCCATGCAGTTTCAGCATGCGGAAGCACCGGCATTGGCTGCCGGTGAAACGCCGGGCGAATCATCGGCCTCAGAGGAGGGCGAGCCTGCCGCCGCGCCCTTTGTGCGCACTGGCCGCAAGGTCGGGCGTAACGAACCCTGCCCGTGCGGTTCAGGCAAGAAATACAAACAGTGCCACGGCCGCTTGGAAAATTAACGGGTCCAAATACCTATGCCGGTAGGACTTAAAGAATTGCCCCCTTTACATCCAGTTGCCGGAGTCCGCTGGGGCGTAGCCAGTGCTGGGATCAAAAAACCCGGGCGGCGCGATCTGTCGCTACTGGAATTGGCGGCGGGTACTACCTGCGCCGCCGTGTTCACGCGCAACGCATTTTGTGCGGCGCCGGTGGTGCTTGCCAAACAACATCTTGCTGCGCGCGCCCCCCGTTGGTTCCTTATAAATACCGGCAACGCCAATGCGGGCACCGGCGAAGCCGGATTGAGCGATGCACATGCGTGTTGTGCTGCGCTGGGGCAGTTAGCGGAATGCGCGCCCAGTGAAGTGTTGCCGTTTTCCACCGGGGTGATTGGCGAACCGCTGCCCGTTAGTAAGATCACCTCCGGGCTGTTCGCGGCGCGCGCGAATCTCACCGAACGTGGATGGGAAGACGCTGCCCACGCTATTATGACGACCGACATCGTCGCTAAGGGCGCGTCACGACAATTTAGTGTTGGTGATGTAACCGTCACAGTAACCGGAATTGCCAAAGGTTCCGGAATGATTCGGCCCGATATGGCAACCATGTTGGCGTTCATTGCCACCGATGCCAATGTGTCGCAAGTGCTCTTACAACAGTGTTTGACCGATGCGGTAGCCACTTCGTTTAACAGCATTACCGTCGACGGCGACACCTCGACCAACGACGCCTGCATGCTGGTTGCGACCGGACGTGTGCAACATGCGCCACTGACAGGGGCGTGCGCAATCTATCAGGGGCTGTGTGCCGCTGTGCGTGAAGTCTGTGAG
The DNA here is from genome assembly GCA_016200445.1 of Gammaproteobacteria bacterium. Lineage (GTDB taxonomy): Bacteria > Pseudomonadota > Gammaproteobacteria > SG8-11 > SG8-11 > UBA6921. Next base: position 4,640 of record JACQEQ010000014.1, read on the forward strand.
CAGCTGGCGCAGGCCATCGTTCGCGACGGCGAGGGCGCCACGAAGTTCATCACGGTGGAAATTAACGAAGCGCGCAGCGTGACTGAAGGCCGTCAGGTTGCCTACACTATTGCGCATTCGCCGTTGGTTAAAACTGCGTTTTTCGCCAGCGATCCGAATTGGGGCCGCATTCTGGCAGCAGTGGGGCGTGCGGGCGTAGCTGAGCTTGACTTAAAGGCGCTGACGATTTTTCTCGATAATGTATGCATCGTGCGTAATGGTGGACGTGCGCCGGACTATCAGGAATCAGAGGGTCAGCGTGTGATGAAGCAGGAAGAAATCACCATTCGTGTGAATCTGGCGCGCGGACGCCACACAGCGCGCGTATGGACGTGTGATTTTTCCTACGATTATGTACGTATCAACGCCGAATATCGCACCTGATCGTAGAGCGGATTGCTCGCCCCTCCTCAAAAATGAGGAGGGGCGAGCACCTGTGAAACACCGCTGCCAGTGTTTTTCTCGGCACGTGTTGCGCTAACCCATGCCCCATCCACCCATACATGTTGCTGTCGCCGTGATCGAAAATCCACGCGGCGAATTCTTGCTCGCGCGCCGGCCCGAACATGTGCATCAAGGCGGCTTGTGGGAATTCCCCGGTGGCAAAGTCGAGCCAGGTGAAGACATTCGCGTGGCGCTCGATCGCGAGCTCCACGAAGAACTAGGCATCACGGCACAGCATGCGCGGCCATTGCTGCGCGTGCGGCATAATTATCCTGACAAATCGGTGTTGCTCGATGTGTGGCGTGTCACCGCAATTCACGGTACGCCGCACGGACGTGAAGGCCAACCGCTGGCATGGGTCGCGCCCAGTGAATTGCGCACTTATCAATTTCCTCTGGCTAACGCACCGATTGTTTCGGCCGCGTTGTTACCGTCGGTGTACCTGATTACCGGTGAGCCTGAGGCGGACACCGCGCAGTTTCTGCAGCGTCTGGAGCGCGTCGTGTCACTGGGTGTGCGCCTGGTGCAGTTGCGCGCGAAGTCGCTCGACGCTGACCGCTACCGGGCACTTGCGCACGATGCGCTCCATGTATGTCGCGCACACCATGCACAACTGTTGCTGAATTGTGAGCCTGAGCTGGCCGCTGAACTGAGCGCCGCCGGTGTGCATCTGAGTAGCGCGCGTTTAGCAGCCCTGCGCGAACGTCCGCTGCCGCGCACGCAGTGGGTGGCAGCGTCGGTGCACAGTCTCGACCAATTGCGCCAGGCGCAAGCGATCGACGTTGACTTTGTGGTGGTAAGTCCGGTATTGCCAACGCGCAGTCATCCCGGCGCAGTGCCATTGGGTTGGGATGGGTTGCGTGCGATGACGGAATCCGCTGCGGTGCCTGTGTTTGCATTGGGCGGGATGAATGCTGAACAGCTGTGGCGTAGCTATGAGCACGGCGCGCAAGGGGTTGCGGTACTCAGTGGAATCTGGAGCGCGGATGACGTTGCTGCCCGTGTGCGGGAGTTTCTGAGCCGGATCCAGTGACACGATAAAAAGTTTAGATGTTTAATCGGAGCTGCGTGTCGAGATCGAAGCAGAACTTGTTTCCGCCGCAGAGACATCTTCATCCGTAGCGACGCGATACGACTCCGATGCCCACGCACCCAAGTCGATGAGTTTGCAGCGTTCCGAGCAGAACGGGCGCGCAGCGTTTTTCTCGGCCCATTCCACGGTTGCACCGCAGGTTGGGCAATTTACGATCAGGCTCATAACACGCAGCAGGCGAGCTTGAAATGCACGTCTTGATCGGTTTGGCGCGCGCGTGCGTTAGCGGAAAACTCCATGAAACGCATACTAAAGCGGTGTTTGCTGCCGCTGACTTCAACGTAATAAGGCAGCTCGCGCGGCACAATGACACGCAACAACTGGTAGGCGACGTTGGTTTCAAAGGTTTTTTGCAAGATCCCGCCAGTCGCCACCTCAGGTTGAGCTCCGGCACTTTCACGCAGCAGCTTTAATATCAAGTTGATCGACGCGCGCACGGCATCCAAG
>JACQEQ010000427.1 GCA_016200445.1 Gammaproteobacteria bacterium
AGCTACGACGTAACCAAGTGGTGTTTTGTGCCGGAGACCTGCCGGATTATGTCTATATCGTGCAGAGCGGACGCGTACGCATTTATCACTTGAGCACAGGGGGCCGGGTCGTATCATTATGGTTTTGCGTAGCGGAAGATATTTTCGGTTTAACCGAGCTTTATCACGGCGGTAGCCGACAGGTGTGTGCGCAAGCCTGCGAACGCTCGCGGGTGCTGCGCATTGCGCGCGCCGATTTTACTCACTTTCTGGAAGCCAGTCCCCGTGCAGCGCTCGCAGCACTGGATGTAGTGTCGATGCGGCTACGCGGCCTGGGGCGCGTCATCGAAGGTCTGGTCGAATGCGATGTAACAGAACGCTTGACACAATTGATTCAGCGTTTGTGTTTGGAATACGGCCGTCCCAACGGCGACCGCATCTGCATTGACTTGCGTCTGACGCACCAAGATTTCGCCGACATGATTGGCGCAACGCGCCAGACCGTGACGAGTACCTTAGGAGAATTGCGCCGCAGCGGCGTGTTAACGCTTAATGAACGCCGCTGGAATGTGGCGCTGCAAATGCTGGCGGCAAGTAGCAAGCCCGCAGGCTGAATAACGACACGAAACCTCTCACTCCTAAGAAACGGCAGTTGAACGGCCGGACACGGTTCTTGACCCGGCGGAGAGTGATGTGGCCACCGTCACGCGGGACTTCGAGCATATGCGTGAACTCGAGGTGGAATAGTTATCTTTCAAAATTGTTTGTATTGATAGGCGATACAGTCTATAGAATCCGCCTTCTTCTACCCGCTACTCAACAAAACTAAGGATGGCAATAATGAACGTTACAAAATTTTCTGCGGTGGCAACCTTAGTTACTGCAATTTCCGGTTGCGCAGTAGTGTCTTCACCTTCGATTGGTTTTCTGTATACCAATGTACAAGGCCCAATTGCTATGGGAAAAGGTATAGGATCGAGTAAAACAGGCGAAGCATGCGCTAACAACATCCTCGGTCTTATTTCCGTGGGCGATGCTTCTATTGATGCAGCAAAGAAAGTGGGCAATATCCATGAGGTAGCCACAGTCGACCATAGTAGCAAGATGGTGCTCTTTCTATATGGCCAGTATTGCACCGTAGTCAAAGGCGAGTAGTGTTAATCAGGATTAAAATCGATGAACATAGTGCGAATTCTGATTAGTGCTGTAAGCCTACTGATTTTGGTAAGTTGTGCGAACGTTAGGGGACCGGTGCCGGCGTCGCTGTCCGCATACACAAGTCCGGAAGATGTCGGCGTATACCTTGAGACGACTAAACGTGGCGAAGCATGTTTAACTAATATCCTTGGCCTTGTGGCCACAGGAGATGCCTCCATAGATGCTGCAAAAAAAGCAGGAAATATCACACGTATTGCGAGCGTCGAGTCTACGCAGGCAAAGGTATTGGGTTATTACGCTCGGTTTTGCACGGTTGTGATCGGTGATTAATCTCTTCGAAACAGCAGCGTTTTAATACTTGCTCCGGCCTGATGTCATGGCTGTTAAGTACGTAAATAAGGCTCAATATTATCAACCGCCTCTTCAACGCCAGAAGCTGCCAGCGGCGGTACAGGGCGCGGTGTCGACATTAATTGATTCAGTGTGTCCATGAACTCGCCGCGTGTAAATTGGCTGGCGGAGATGGCAGCGCAGGGCACATGTTGCGGCAGCCATGCGGTCAAGCCTGCCTGTTCCGGCCAGTCTTCGTAGGTGACGTAAAGCACGGGCACGCCGTTACACGCTGCTTCTGTGAAGCTGCAATAGCCCGGCTTGGTAATAAACGCGTCGGCGCTGCGCAATACGTCGATGAAATTCCAGCCGAGTTTGTCCCAAGCGAGCGCATCGGGGTGTTGGATATTCCAATCTGCCTGAGCCAGCCAACGTAGACCAGCGGCGCGTGGCCAGGTGTCGAGTGTTACCGCAGTTTTAATTCCGCCCAAGGCAATCACGACCAAGCGTGTTGCGGGACTCACGCCCAATATCTGGCGCAATTCCGCACGCCGCTCATGTCCTACGCGCGCCAGTGGTCCGATGGTTTGCGTATTGGATAAATCAGGCATCGGCAAGCTGGGCTCGGGGCGCAGAAACACTTTCGCTGCCGCATGACCAGAGTGCATGTGCGCAAGGATGCGCTGGGCTTCGGGGCGCGCTGCGCAGTAGAACTTGTAAATTTCAGCCCAGTTTAACGAGCACAGCGCAACGCTCGTAATGTTGGCCTGTGCCGCTGCCGCCAAGCTCAGGTAAGGTACATCGGCAAACACGACATCCGGTTGTAAGGCGCGCAATTGTGACGTTGCGCCTGCCAGCCGGGCGTCCCAATCGGCGTGAAAATCAGCGTAAAGGCGCGCGGTGTCATCGCGCAGTACGCGCAGCGCGCCCTGATTGACGACGCCTAAATCCATGGTTTCTTGTAGATGGGTAAACGCGCAGTGGAAATGTCCGCGCAACACCGCAAGCGGTGCGCCGCATTGCAGCGTGACGCGCAAGTTGGGGATACGGCGCGCCAATGCATTAATCACTGGCGCGCTTTGTCCGATGTGGCCAAAGCCGTGGAATGAAATCGAAGCGAGCAGGTGCGGGGCCATGAGTGACACACTATACTAAGCCGCCTTATGACAACCAAGACCCCAAAATCGACTGTCACTCCTGACGCGCCCCCGCTGCGCGTGCTCGACACCTTTCAAGACATGATCCTTGCGTTGCAGGAATACTGGGCGCAGCAAGGCTGCGTGTTATTGCAACCGTTCGACATGGAGGTCGGCGCCGGCACGTTCCATCCTGCGACCTTCCTGCGCTCGATCGGCCCCGAGCCGTGGAACGCCGCCTATGTGCAGCCGTCGCGTCGTCCGGCCGATGGACGTTACGGCGAAAATCCGAACCGCTTGCAACATTACTATCAGTTTCAAGTCGTGATGAAGCCGTCGCCGCTCGATATTCAAGAGCTGTATCTGGGCTCGCTCAAAATGCTCGGCTTCGATCCGCTGGTGCATGACATACGCTTCGTCGAAGAC
>JACQEQ010000428.1 GCA_016200445.1 Gammaproteobacteria bacterium
AACAACACGGCTCCGGGCGCTGCTGCTTTTAGTTATTTGAACGATCAGCCGTCGACGACGTTATGGTATCACGACCACACGCTCGGTCTGACGCGACTGAATCTCTACGCGGGGCCGGCAGGTTTTTACCTGGTGCGCGACACGGCGGGCGGCGAAACCGGACTGCTTTCGGGCGATCTTCCTGGGCCCGCACCCAAGGCAGGCGACGTTAGGGGCAAGGCGTACTTCGAAATCCCGCTGCTGATTCAAGATCGCTCGTTCAACAAAGACGGCAGTCTGTTTTATCCGAGTAATCGCGCGTTCTTCGAAGGTTTGACGCCCGGCCAATTGAAGATTCCGTTTATCGGCGACACGCAATACCCGTCCGACATTGCGCCGCGCTGGAATCCCGAGGCATTTTTTAATGTCATGGTCGTGAACGGCGAGAGCTGGCCGTATCTGAACGTCGAGCCGCAGCGCTATCGGTTTCGCATGCTCAACGGCAGCAATTCGCGCTTTCTTAATGTGAGCCTGCAAGCGCTCGATGCAAGCGGGAAATTTCTCGGCGAGGTGCCGTTCTATCAAATCGGCGCCGATCAGGGATTGCTGCCGCACGTGGTGCGTATCGTCAGCGGGCAGGCGGTTGCATTGAAGGGTGACGGTACTGAACCCTGGTTGCCGAAAACCTATCCCCAGGCGGGCAATGCCGCTGCGTTACTGATGGCCCCGGCCGAACGCGCGGATGTGATTGTCGATTTTTCTGCATTGCCTTCTGGAACCGCGCGCGTGTTAATGGTCAATACCGGGCCCGATTCGCCGTTCGGTGGTTTTCCTGTGATTCCCGCCGATGCGTCGACGACCGGGCAAATTATGCAATTCAACCTGGTGGCGAATAACCCCGCAACCGTCGACACCAGCACCGCGCCGCGCAAACTCGTGCTCACAGCCATGCCGGCGGTAAATGCCGGGGCGCAAAGCCGCCAACTCTCGCTGAATGAAGAAGAGTCATCTTCAGTCTGTGTAACGGTGAGTCCGGCCGGGGCAGTCACGGCCATTGATCTTGGCGGTGCGAGCTTTGACCCGATGGATCCAGCTAATGTGTGCTTCGCTGCGGGTGGTGTGCCCATGGCGCCCAAGACTGCATTGCTTGGAACCTACGATCCAGTGACCGCCAGTGCGATGCCGCAAATGTGGATGGACCCAATTACGCAACATCCGGCGTTGAATGCGACCGAAACCTGGGCAGTGAATAACTTTACAAATGATGCTCATCCGGTCCACGTGCATCTTGTGAAATTCCGTGTGCTTGATCGCGCTCCAATCGGTGCGGCGCCGCGAGCGGCAGAGCCTTCCGAACAAGGCTGGAAGGACACGGTGATTGCCTACCCGGGCGAGGTCACGCGTCTGCAGGCTGCGTTTGATATTCCGGGGCTCTATCTGTGGCATTGCCATATTGCCGAGCATGAGGACAACGAGATGATGATCCCCTTCTGTGTGGGCGACAGCACGCTGTGTCCGCATCCCATGGCGGGTGGAATCTAAGTTCTGTTTTGAAATGTCGCGGATCGCCCCCATCGTGGGGCGGTTCACGGCATCTGGTACCTAACTTCTAAATACAGGTTGCTCGTGAGGGGGTATTCGATGCGACAGAATGTTGTGAATTTATGCTTAGCAGCGATGCTGTGCATGGGGATTGCGACGTCAGTAGAAAGCGGGGCAGGACCACTTTCTGGTTTACTAATTCAAGGCAAAGTCGTGCATGTTGCTGCGGGTGATTTCTGGGGAATTCTCGGTGACGACGGTCGGAATTACGACCCGGGAACGCTACCGGTGGCGTTTCGACACGTTGCTATGAAGGTCCGGGTCGAGGCGCGATTGGCGGCCAAACGTCCCGCGCGCATGTGGGGCAAAGCAATCGAGATTTTACAGATCGAAACACAGGCGTTGGATGCCGATGCGCACGCGCATCATCGCCAGCAAGAAGCTATACCGGGTTACCAACGCAGTACCCACGGCTATTCGGTTCCAGATGTTGACGTTATCGACGCTGCCGGTACGGCAGTCACCAGCGCGAGTCTGTTCGATACCGGTAAAACAGTCGTGGTAAGTTTTATTTTTACCAGCTGTACCGCGATCTGTCCCATTCTCACTGCGACCTTGACTCAAACCCGGCAGCGCCTCGGCGTTGACGCCGAACGTGTGCGAATCGTTTCGATCAGTATTGATCCCCAGTACGACACACCGCTGCGCGGCGCTTACAGATGGCTCTAGCCAAGGACACGTCCGTGCAATTGCGCGAACAGCCGCTCCCCGGCGGTGTAGCGGCAGACGCAAGTTTTTGGACAACAGCATTTTCTGCGACGCCGATGCCTATGTGCTGTGGCTGGGCGATAAGGACTTAATATCGCTCGTAAGCACCGGGAGCGTTGCCGCCAAGTTTTACATTTCTGGCGGCCCGACAACCGATCCCGCGACTGCGTTGCCTGCGGCTCTGCGCACCCAGGCGATGGTCGTACAGTTGCATGAACTTCCGGAAGTTTGGCAGACACAACGCGTGCGTCTCGACGACTGGTTGCGTGTGCACGGTTTGAAAATCCTTGATGAACGCGTACAAGCGAATACTGCGGTGTCGGCGTCGCTGTTTAATTTGGCGCTGTCGCATATGCGCGACGAAGATCTATCGCGCGAGTATTTGATCGAACGCCTTGAGCATGTCGAACTTGAACAGTTGGTGTGGCCATCGATGTATCCGCGCTTTAGTTTAAGCGCCGGGCAACGTGTCGGCTCGCAGGGTGGATATGTTGCGGCATTGCGCGCCGATGGGTCTTTACCGCGCGCAGCGCCGTGGATCGTGCCGCGTCAGTAATTGCTTTTTCATCCAGTCCGGAGGTTCGTGTGCGATATTTTGTTGCTGCAATTTTTTGCTTCGCTATGGCGGTGTCTACTGCGAGCGAACCGCTTAAGATCGAGAATGAACGCGATCGGATCAGTTACAGTTTGGGTTACCAAATCGGCGGTGACTTTAAACGTCAGGCTTTGGACATGAACGCCGCTGCGGTTGTGCGCGGGATCGAGGATGCATTGTCAAGCGCCGTCCCTTTGCTGGATGAAAAAGCCATGCGCGCGACGCTGGTCGAGCTCAAGCGCAAGGTGCTGGAGCAGCAACAAGCGCAACAGGCCGCACGAACCGAGGCCAAGCGCACGGCCGGTCGCGCGTTTCTAAAGGAAAACGCCGCCAAAGAAGGCGTCGTGACCTTACCCAGTGGATTGCAATACCGGGTGCTGGTGCCGGGTACGGGAGCGCACCCGGGGCCGCAAGATAATGTCACGCTCAGCTACCGTGGAACACTCGTGAACGGCCAAGAGTTCGATAACTCGAACCGACGCAAAGAACCCGCGACGTTTAATGTGAGCGGAGTGATGCGCGGCTGGACCGAGGCGTTGCAACTGATGTCGGTCGGAGCCAAGTGGAATCTGTATCTCCCGCCGGAACTCGCCTATGGAGAAAGTGGACCGCTGGCTGACGAAGCGCTGATTTTTGAGATTGAATTGCTCGCGATTAACGCGCCGAAATAAAACTGAAGTTACACTCTATGGTTGCCGCGCCAGCACTAATGTACGGTTTTGTGAGATTAAGCTTGTAGTTTAAGCACATCCTGGCGAGCGGCAAACTTGCCAGCGTGCAATAACATAATAATTGCAATAACATTTAATTAAGGCGCGTTTTAGGGCGCAGACCGCCTGCTTGCTTGACCAGATTTTGCAAAACCACGATCATAGCCCGCTTCCCCGCCCGGCCAGCCCGTGCCGGGTGCGTAGAACATGAGCCACATTTTTAATTTCCAGGAGCACCATGAACGCCGCTGACAAGAAACGGCTGTTGCGTGAAATGTTATTTGCGCGACGCTTCGAAGAGCGCTGTTACGAAGCCTATATGGAGCGCAAGGTAGGCGGCTTTTTACATTTATATCCCGGCCAGGAGGCGTGCTGTTTCGGCGTCATGGAAGCCGCGCGTCCCGGTCACGATTACGTGATTACCGGCTATCGCGACCACGTGCATGCGATCAAATGCGGCTCCGATCCCAAAGCGGTGATGGCCGAGCTGTATGCGAAAGAAACCGGCTGCAGTAAAGGGCGCGGCGGTTCCATGCACATCTTCGACGTGAAGCATCGCTTCATGGGCGGTTATGCACTGGTCGGCGGGCCGTTTCCGTTGGCGGTGGGTATGGCCAAAGCCATCAAGATGAAAGGCGGCGACGAGATTGCGATTTGCTTCCTGGGCGATGCTGCTAATAATCAGGGTACGTTCCACGAGAGCCTTAACATGGCGGCGTTGTGGAAACTGCCGGTGTTGTTCGTCTGCGAAAATAATTTGTACGGCATCGGTACGCGCATCGATCGTTCGACTGCGGTCACCGAGCAATACAAGCGCGTGTGCGGTTACGACATCCCGGCCTCGCAAGTCGACGGTCAAGACATTGAAGTGGTGTACAACGAAGCCAAGAAAGCGGTGGATCATGTGCGCTCCGGCAAAGGCCCGTATTTCCTCGAATTGATGACATATCGTTTCCGGGGTCACTCGATGTCGGACTCGAATAAGTATCGCTCGAAAGACGAAGAAGAGACGTGGGGTAAACGTGATCCGCTGTATATTTTGAAATCCCGTTTGATCGCCGCCAAAGAGCTCAGCGAAGCCGAGTACCAGAAATTGGACAAAGAAATCATCGAACAAATTGAGAAGGACATTATTCCGTTCGCGGAGTCATCGCCGGAACCGAAGGTGGACGAGTTGACTAAATACGTGTTCGGCGAGAACGATCCGTATGTGCGTGGAGGTGCGCGGTAATGGCCGAGATCTTTTTTTGGGAAGCCGTGCGTCGCGCGCATGACGAAGAAATGGCGCGCGATCCGATGGTCATTTGCATGGGTGAAGATGTCGGCGTGGTTGGCGGCACTTACAAGGCAACGCAAGGTTTGTACGACAAATACGGCCCCGAGCGCGTGATGGATACGCCGATTTCCGAGAACGGCTTTACCGGCTTGGGTATCGGCGCGTCGTTTTTGGGTGTGCGTCCGATTATCGAAATCATGTCAGTCAATTTTGCGTGGCTGGCGCTGGACCAAATCGCCAACTCTGCGGCGAAAGTGCGCTATATGTCCGGTGGTCAACTCACGGCACCGGTAGTGATTCGCTCGCCGGGTGGGGTTGCGCATCAGTTGGGCGCGCAGCATTCGGGACGTATGGAAAAGATTTTCATGGGCATCGCCGGGTTGCGTGTGGTGACGCCCTCGAATCCCAAGCAGGCGTATGGTTTGATTAAGTCGGCGGTGCGCTGCAACGATCCGGTGTTCATTAACGAACACGAATACATGTACAGCATGAAGGGCGATGTGCCCGATGCGGAATATTTCCATCCGCTGGAAGGTTCCGAAGTTGCGCGCATGGGTCGTGACGTGACTTTATTCGGTTACAACATTTCCGTGCATTGGTGTTTGCAGGCGGCGGAGATTTTATCCAAGCAACACGGCGTCGAAGCTGAAGTAGTCGATTTGTTCGCGTTAAGCCCGCTGGATCGTGTTGGGATCAAGGCTTCGGCGAGCAAGACGCATCGCGCGGTCGTGGTGGAAGAAGCCGAAGCGCCGGTGGGCGTGGGTGCGGAAGTCATCGCGATCATCAATGAAGAATGTTTCTTCGAGCTCGACGCCGCGCCAGTGCGCGTGTCGGCGGCTAATGTGCCGATCCCGTTTAACCATAAATTGGAAAAAGCCGCGATTCCGAACGCGCAGGAAGTTGTGAAGGCAGTGTTGAAGATGTTGGGTAAATGATTATTCCCGCCGCGTTGCGTTACGCGGGGGATCAATCCGTAGGGGCGCGATTTATCGCGCCCTACCTTTCGATAAGGTTGCCATGTCTGAATCCTTTGTAATCAAAATGCCCCAGCTGTCCGACACCATGACCGAAGGTGTGCTGGTCAGTTGGGAGAAAAAAATCGGCGACAAAATTGCGCGTGGCGATATCGTCGCCACGGTCGAGACCGACAAGGCCATCATGGATGTGGAAGTGTTCCGTGAAGGTTATTTATCCGGGCCGATGGCCGCGATCAATGCCGTAGTGCCGGTGGGTAATGCAATGGCGATGCTGGTCGATCGCGCCGAGCAAGTGCAGGGCGGCGAAGCCGCGCCGGTTACGCCTAAGGCCGCCGTCGCCAACGCTGCGGCAGCCAGCGTCGTCAGCGCGCCGCAAGGCGTGGTGTCGATCATCAAAATGCCGCAGCTCTCCGATACCATGACCGAAGGCGTGGTGGTGGCCTGGACCAAAAATCCCGGCGACAAAATTGCGCGCGGCGATGTGGTGGCTCAAGTCGAGACCGACAAAGCCATCATGGATGTGGAAGTGTTTAAAGAAGGTTACCTGTCCGGGCCATTAGCGGCTGTGGACAGCGTAGTCGCGGTCGGCGGTGCGCTTGCATATTTAGTGGAACAAGCGGGCCAGGTTGTGACTGTAACCAGCAGTGTGGTGCGTAGCGCGTCCGACCTCAACGTCACCAGCCCCTCGCATCAGGAACCTCGTCATCACCTGGCGGCCGCGCATCCTGCGCCTGGCCATCGCGCCCCTGCCACGCAAGTGGTTGCTACGGTGCCGGCGCTGCGTCCAGACAACAAACATGCAACCCCCTACGCGCGCAAACTCGCTGGCCAGTTCCATGTAAATCTCAACACCCTCAAGGGTAGTGGTCCCGGCGGCGCCATCGTTGCGTTGGATGTGAAGCGCGCGCAGCCGATTGAACGCCCCAGCAGCATGGAGCAGCAGATTCCTGCGCATGCCATGCCCGAAGTCCAAGTGCCCGGCAAGGGGCGCGCGATGACGGCGATGGAACGCGCGGTGAGCCATTCGATGACCGCAGCTTTGACCATGCCGACGTTTCGTGTGATGGTTAATGTCAAGCCTGAAGCCTTAATCAAGGCATCGAAGAAGAAGGGCGTATCGGTCACCGTCTCGATTGCCAAAGCCTGCGCGCTGGCAATCAAGAAACATCCTACGATCAACTGGACGTACCAGCCAGTCGACAAGCTGGTCGAGCGCGACAACGTTGACGTTGGTATGGCGGTATCCGCCGACGGTGGCGGCTTGGTGGTTCCCGTGTTGCGCCACTGCGAGTCGCGCTCATTGGAAGATCTGAGCAAGAACTGGACTGAGTTGGTGGAGCGCGCGCGTAAGCGCCGTCTCACGCCCGAGGAATACGCCAACCCGACCTTCATGGTGTCGAACATGGGCATGTTGGGCGTCGCGTATTTCGACGCCATACCCACACCAGGCACCGCTGCGATTCTGGCGATTTCATCTGCTGGCGCCGACGGCATGCCGTTGACCGTCACAGCCGATCATCGCGTCGTGAACGGTGCGGAAGTCGCGCAATTTCTCGGCACTTTGAAAAAAGTCATCGAGCAACCGGAGGACTGGATGGGACCGATGGGGCCGACGATTCCGGAAGGCAAATGGGATTACGACGTGGTGGTGATCGGCGGTGGTCCGGGCGGCGAAGACTGCGCGCGCGAATTGGCCGAACACGGCGTCAAAGTGGCAATGATCAGCGATGCACCGTTTCCCGGCGGCGAATGTTTATGGCGCGGCTGCATTCCCTCTAAAGCCTGGCGCGCGGCGGCGGATCGCCTGCGTGACCGTGCGCACGACGAACATTTAGGCGTGACCGGGACCACCAAGGCCAAGCTCGACTGGAGCAAGCTCGACGCGACGCGCCGCAAGATTTTGGAAACGCGCGGCGACATGGCACTGAAGACCGACAAGGGTGTGAAAATCAAAGTGATCCAGGGCTTTGCATTTTTCGAAACTGATCACCGGGTCTTCGTCGATACCTCGAAGAACAGCGCCGACCCGTATGCGCGCCCATTACCGGGCGACGGCAGCAAAGGCGAGAGCATCACATTTGGTTGTGCAGTGATCGCGACCGGCGCGCCGCCGTTCGTGCCGCCGATTCCCGGTGCCGAAGCTGGACTGAAAAGCGGCGGGGTGTTGACTTCAGACACCGTATGGAATTTGAAAGCTGTGCCCAAGACCTTAGGCGTAGTCGGTGGCGGCGCCATCGGCATAGAGATGGCGCAGATTTTTCAGGATTTCGGTACCAAGGTGACGTTGCTCGAAGCGCAAGAACGCATACTGGCCGAAGTGGAACCCGAGATCGCGAAGAGCCTGACGGCGGTATTGAACGCCGATCCGCAACTGAAAATTGTTACTTCGGCCAAGGTCAAGAAAATCAGCGGCGGTCCCGGTGCGATGGAGATGACTTACGAAGACGCCGACGGCAAAGCGTACACGCTGGCTTGCGACTATGTAGTCATGGCAACCGGCAAACGTCCGGTGCTGGAACCGCTGAAGCTTGACAAGGCGGGCGTATTAAGCGAGAAGAGCATTGTTAAAACGGATGCACGCTGCCGTACTAACGTTCCGCATATTTTTGCAGTCGGTGATGTCATCGGCGGCTACATGCTGGCGCACACGGCCGGGCAACAAGGCCGCGTTGCAGCGGCTAACATCCTCGGCGAGGATGCGCGCTACGACCAAAACAAGGATTGCGGCGTGATTTTCACACGTCCGCAAGCCGCGTTCGTCGGTGTGTCGGTGGAGCAAGCGAAGGCGCAGGGCGTCGACGCAGTGGAAGTAAAAGTGCCGATGAACATTGACGCCAAGGCGATGATCGCCAACGAGACGCATGGCTTGATTAAAATCGTCGCCGACAAGAAGACGCAGAAGATCATCGGGGTGCATTTCCTGGCTGATCATGCCGACACGTTGATCGGCGAAGGCGTGATGATGGTTGCGGGCGACATGACGCTGGAACAAGTGGCACGTGCGATCCATCCGCATCCGACCCAGACTGAATTGTTTGGCGAAATGGCGCGGCGTTTAATGTCACGCTTACGGCGTACGGCAAAAAAATCCGACGCAACAACTCACTGACGGTAACGAAACTATGTCAACCGACAAAGTGGAAGACAACTTAGAGCAGTTGGGCGACGGCGATGCCTTCAAGGGCGAGCTGTGTTCGATGATCGAGCGCACGCAGATGTTCAAAGACTTTGCGCGCGCCGACATTGAACAGCTGGCGCGTTACGCGCGCGCGTACAAGGTCGCCAAGGGCAAGACCATTTTTCGCGAAGGACAAAAAGCGGCATTTCTGTGCGTGATCGTCGACGGTGTCGTCGATGTAATCAAAAAGACGGACGCGCATGAGCCGAAAAAAATTAACAGCATTCGCGCCGGCCGCAGCTTCGGCGAAATGGCAGTGCTTGATGACATGCCGCATTCTGCAACGACGGTTGCGTTAGAGGCGGTGAAGCTGGTGATGATCACCAAGCAAAAATTAGAGCAGTTGGCCCACGACAACCCGGCCTTGGGTGTAAAAGTGTTGTGGGAGCTCGCCAAACTGATGAGTCTGCGCCTGCGGCAAACCACGGGGTCGTTGGTTGACCATTTGTGATTTATCTATTTACGCGCGTTTAATTCCATGCTTGGTTTTAAAAATTAAAGTGAATAATAGGATTCCTTGCCCCTTTTCAAGGGGTGGCGTAAACAGCAATTGTTCAAATGTGTGAGACTCATGTCTGAAATTAAAAAAGTCGTACTCGCCTACTCCGGCGGATTGGATACCTCGGTCATCTTGCAATGGCTAAAAGAAAATTATGATTGTGAGGTGATTACCTTCACCGCCGATATCGGCCAGGGCGAAGAGCT
>JACQEQ010000424.1 GCA_016200445.1 Gammaproteobacteria bacterium
AAAAGACGCTGAAATCGCCAAAGTTGCCGCCATCGCTAATAGTGTGCGCAACGATGTGCTGAGTCGATAGGCTGTAATTTCAAGTTGTAATTTCCCGGAGTACATCATGCCGAGTTTGACATTCGAGGCGCGCAGTTATGCGCTGCGTGATAATGAGTCGGTTTTAGAATGTTTGACGCGGCATGGTGTCACGGTACCGCATTCATGCAAAAGCGGGATTTGCCAATCGTGTATGATGCGTTCGGTGCAGGGAGCACCGCCCGCCGAAGCGCAAAAAGGCTTGAAAGAAGCGCAACAGGCTGAGGGTTATTTTTTGTCCTGTAGCTGTGTGCCGCAGCTTGACATGGAAGTAACGCTGGATGCGCCCGAGTTGTTTTTGGTCCCGGTCACCGTGCAGTCGTTGGTTAGATGGAACGGCAAAGTTGCGCGGTTGCGGTTACAGCCTTCGCAGTCACTCGACTATCGCCCCGGCCAGTTTGTAAATCTGCGCCGCCCGGATGGGTTAATCCGCAGCTATTCCCTCGCCAGTGTTCCGCAGCACGACAATTATCTCGAATTACACGTGCAACGCAGTTCCGGTGGACAGATGAGCGAGTGGATTCACGACCAGCTCAACGCCGGCGATAGCCTGCACGTCAGTACACCGCACGGCGAATGTTATTACCGGCCCGATGCACTTGAACAACCACTGTTACTCGTGGGTACCGGCACCGGCCTCGCACCGCTTTATGGCGTGATTCGCGACGCGTTGCGTTCCGGACATCGCGGCCCGATTTGGCTGTTTCACGGCAGTCGTACGGGCACTGGCTTGTACTTGGTGGATGAGCTACGCGCGCTGGCCGGCGCCCACAAGAATTTTCGATATGTCCCTTGTCTGTCCGGAGAACCTGAGCTTGACGGAATAATTTCCGCGCGTGCCGACGCCGCGGCGATGCAGCAACATTCCAACTTAAAAGGCTGGCGGGTGTTTCTGTGTGGTCATCCTGACATGGTCAAGACCGCAAAACGCAACGCATTTCTTGCCGGTGCAGCATTACGCGACATTCAAGCCGACGCTTTCGTTTCCACGCACTAAATTAAATCTACCGCCCGCATTTGATCCCTGCTTTGGTGCAACGCATTGCTACGGCGCTGTGTTCATAGTGGCTGCGTGGTTGTAATTTGTGCTGAATTTGCGCTGTTTTTAACTAAATCGTGCTCGCTGGCACGCGCTTTGTAATAGCTCAGAATATGAGCTGCCAAATGCGTGATGTGACCATGAAACTAAAACTCAATAGTGAGCAACGCAAAATAGCGTTGGTTAATGAATCGAGTGAGCGAGCACAGGTACTGGAGCAGGCATTAACCGAGGCAGGCTTTCTGGTCGCGGCAAAATTATTCCGCATCCGCGATTTAATCGAGCAGATGGGCGCATTGCGCATCGACGCCATCATTATCGATATGGAACAGCCGGATCATGATCTGCTCGACGATCTACGCATTATTAGCCGGGATCACCCTCGTCCGATTCTGGTGTTTGCGCAGCGCAGCGACGAACACATGATTCGCCAGGCCATGCGCGTTGGCGTGAGCTCGTTTGTCGTGGACGGGTGGAGCAGCACGCGTGTTAAATCATTGGTTGAGATTGCGATCGCCCGTTTCGAAGAAAATCAGGCGTTACGTACCGAATTGGATCAAGCCAAAACCACGTTGGCGGAACGCAAGGTGATCGAGCGCGCCAAGGGGATTCTGATGCAACGCCGCAAATGCGATGAGCATCAGGCCTACGGTTTGCTACGAAAAATAGCGATGGACCGGAACGAGAAATTAGTCGAGGTTGCGCACCAAGTGATCGGTGCGGCGGAGTTACTAGGGTAGTAGAACGTGTAGGGGCGGGCCAGGTGCCCGCCTGAACAAACAGCGTGCGGTCCAATGGCGGACCGCACGCATGCACAGCGCGCCAATGGCGGTGCGTGTGTGCGGACAACGGTGTCCATTGTCGCGGAATATTTTTCGCGGGAGTGGCGCCGTTTTTTTTGCTTAAACATAAACAGGAGCATGAGCATGACCGATTACGATGATAACCAAAAACGCACGCAAGCGATTACCGATCCTGCACGCCGCAAACTGATCAAAGCCGGTGCTGCACTCGGCGGCTTCGCCGCGTTGGGCCTAACGCCGGGCTTACGCAATGGGGTGTGGGCCGCCGGTTCCGACGCGCCCGAAAAAACCGATTTGAAAATCGGCTTCATTCCGCTCACCGACTGCGCCAGCGTGGTTATGGCAGGGGAGCTGGGTCTTTACAAGAAATACGGGCTTAAAGTCGAAGTCACCAAGGAAGCGAGCTGGGCAGCAGTACGTGACAAATTAGTCAACGGCGAGCTAGATGCGGCGCATGTCCTGTATGGCTTGATTTACGGCGTGCAACTGGGCATCGGCGGGCCGCAAAAAGACATGGCGGTGCTCTTGTCGCTGAACAATAACGGTCAAGCCATTACGCTTTCAAGCCAGTTGAAGTCCAAGGGCGTGAGCGACGGCGCATCGCTGAAAAAACTCATCGACAGCGACAAGCGCGATTACACCTTTGCACAGACCTTTCCGACCGGCACGCATGCGATGTGGATATATTTCTGGCTGGCGCAACACGGCATCGATCCATTCAAGGATGTGAAATCCATCGTGGTCCCGCCGCCGCAAATGGTCGCCAATATGCGCGTCGGCAACATGGATGGATTCTGTGTGGGCGAGCCGTGGAATGCGCGCGCCATTGCCGACGGCATCGGCTTCACAGCAAACACCACGCAAGACATCTGGAAGGATCATCCGGAAAAAGTGCTCGGAACAACATTGGAATTCACGCAGAAAAATCCCAACACCACGCGCGCGATGATGATGGCGGTGCTGGAAGCCGCGAAGCACATCGATACTACGGCGAATCGCCCGAGCGTGGCGAAAGTGATTGCCAGCAAGTCGTACGTGAACGCGCCGGAAGATGTTATCGAAGGGCGCTTCCTGGGCAACTACGACAACGGCAATGGCAAGACCTGGCAGGATGCAAACTTCATGAAGTTCTTCAACGACGGTGCGGTGAGTTTTCCGTATCTGTCCGACGGCATGTGGTTCCTCACCCAGCACAAGCGTTGGGGCTTATTGAAGGAGCATCCGGATTATCTGGCCGTCGCGAAGAAGGTCAATCAAATCGAGCTCTACAAGCAGGCAGCCTCGCAATTGAAGATTTCAGTTCCAAGCGATCCGTTGCGTAGCTCGACATTGTTCGATGGCGTGGTGTGGGACGGCAAGAATCCCAAAGCCTATGCCGACAGCTTCAAGATCAAAGCTTAACGGAGAGTGTTCATGAGCGTCGTCAAAATGCACTCGCGTGTGGAAGGCTCGCCGGGCGCGGCGGTAATTACCGCGCCACTGCCGACACCGCAACTGGTTCGAAAAATCGACCCGGCAGCGGAACAAAACCGGCGCGCCAAAGACAATCGTGACGCACTGTTGCGGCATGTCTTGCCGCCGGTCATCGGCCTGGCCTTGTTTGTCGCACTGTGGGCGTTCGTGGCGCAAATCAGTCCGCAACTGCCGGGTCCAGACAAGACCTGGCACTCGGCAGTGGAGTTGTTCAGCGATCCGTTTTACGATCATGGACCCAACGACAAAGGCATCGGCTGGAACATCATCGGCTCGCTCAAACGGGTCGGTTTGGGTTTCGGTATGGCGGCGCTGGTGGGCATTCCGCTGGGCTTCATGATCGGGCGGTTCGCCTTCTTGCATCGCATGACGGCGCCGATCGTGAGCTTATTGCGGCCGGTATCGCCGTTGGCTTGGCTGCCAATCGGGTTGCTGGTGTTCAAGGAGTCGCAGCCGGCTGCGATCTGGGTGATTTTCATCTCGTCGATCTGGCCGATGATCATCAACACCGCCGTGGGTGTAAGCAAGGTGCCGCAGGATTACATGAACGTGGCGCGCGTGCTGAATTTATCGGAATGGAAAATCTTCACGCGCATTTTGTTCCCGGCGGTGCTGCCGTACATGATGACCGGCATTCGGTTGTCGATCGGCGTGGCGTGGCTGGTGATCGTTGCTGCTGAGATGCTGACCGGCGGTGTCGGTTTGGGATTCTGGGTGTGGGACGAGTGGAACAACCTGAACGTCGCGCACATCATCGTAGCAATTTTCGTTGTCGGCATTGTGGGCTTGATGCTGGAGCAATTGCTGTTGCTGGCCGCGAAACGCTTTGAATATTAATTGTAGGAACGCCGCCCCCGGCGCGATTCGCTAAGGGCTGTGATCATCGCGCCGGGGACGGCGCTCCTACATAAAATTAACAGGGGATCGTCATGGAAAAATTCGTACAGATCGAAAATGTCAAGATGAGCTTCGAAACCAAGCGCGGCGAGTTCGTCGCACTGCGCGATGTGCATTTGAGCATTCAACAAGGCGAGTTCGTGTCCATCATCGGCCACTCCGGTTGCGGCAAATCGACGCTGCTGAATTTGATTGCCGGATTGACGCTGCCGACCGAGGGCGTGTTGCTTTGCGCCGGACGCGAAATCGCCGGGCCCGGACCGGATCGCGCCGTGGTGTTTCAAAACCATTCGTTGCTACCGTGGCTCACGTGCTTGGGCAATGTGTACTTGGCTGTAGAGCGGGTGTTCGGTCGCACCGAGTCGCGTGCGCAACTAAAGAAACGCGCCGAGGAGGCTCTGGAATTAGTCGGTCTCACCCACGCGCTGCACAAACACCCGCATGAAATTTCCGGCGGCATGAAACAGCGCGTGGGTATCGCACGTGCATTATCGATGCAACCCAAAGTGTTACTACTTGACGAACCGTTCGGCGCACTCGACGCGCTCACCCGCGCCCACCTGCAAGACGAGCTGCTGCGCATCATCGCCAACTTAAAAGCCACCGCTGTGATGGTGACGCACGATGTGGACGAAGCGGTGTTGCTGTCCGACCCATTGTCATGATGACCAACGGCCCGGCGGCCACTATCGGTGAAATTCTGGAAGTAAATTTACCGCGCCCGCGCAACCGTCTCGACCTGGCGGAAGACTCGCGCTATGTGCATGCACGCGGCGAGCTGCTGAAGTTTTTATATCAGCGCCATAAGCACGCGGCGTGAAACGATCAAGAAAACATCGTAATCACAACGAGTGTGCAAATGGCGGCAATGATGATTTCCAATTTAGTGCGAATGTTAGGCTGAGCAACATTTACTGAATTCCCGAACGCACCTTTGCCCCTAGGCTATTGCAGTACGATGTTACGTCATAGTGGGGCATCTGCACTACGACTAGCCATGCTACGCACCATTGCGGCGCGCAGCGTGGCTGACTGTGTTCAATTTGGCGCAGTAATTGTGCATATACAAACTATACGTTGTATTATTTCCCACTGATTTTCCCTGTCTTTTCCCTATTTCCTGCTCACTGGCATATGGCTTGCTCTATCGCTGTTCACACACGGCGTTTTGGTGCGTGTGCAGACAGGAGTTTCACAAATGAATTTTCGTGAGTTCAAACAAGCCGGTCATTGGCCTACCTTGCTGGCGGCGTTTTTGTATTTCGACATCAGCTTCATGGTGTGGGTGGTGTTGGGGCCACTGGCCTTGTACATCACGCAAGAGCTGAATTTACCGATTGAAGACAAGTTCACCATCGTCGCGATTCCAATTCTCACCGGCGCATTCTCGCGGCTGCTGCTTGGCGCACTTGCGGATCACCTGGGGCCCAAGCGCACCGGCCAGCTTGCACAGCTCATTGTGGCGGGGGCGCTGGCCTATGCGTGGCTGGCCGGTTTGCACAGCAAGTTAGAAGTGGAAGTGTTCGGAATTTTCTTAGGTATAGCCGGCGGCAGTTTTGCGGTGGCGCTGCCGCAGGCGTCGCGCTGGTATCCGCCCAAGTATCAAGGCATGGTCATGGGCATCGCCGGTGCGGGCAATATGGGGGTGGTTCTTGACTCATTGTTCGTGCCGTGGATAGCGGAGCACTATGGCTGGCAATCCGTCTTCGGTGCATTGCTGGTGCCGATCTTGATCGTATTCGCGTTGTATACCTTACTGGCGAAAGATGCGCCGGATCGTCCCGCACCGGTAACGCTCGCAAACTATGCCACAGTGCTCAAAGACGCCGACACCTGGTGGTTCATGTTCTTCTATTCGATTACGTTCGGCGGTTTCGTCGGCTTGGGCAATGCGCTGCCGTTGTACTTCAGCACCTGGTATCACGTGTCCGGCGTCACGGCGGGGTTGATGGTGGCGCTGGTGGTGTTCGCCGGATCGTTATTCCGCCCGATCGGCGGCATGGTGGCCGACCGCATCGGAGGTATCCGGGCATTACAAATTCTGTTCATGATCGTGTCGCTGAGTTATCTCGCGATTTCATTTCTGCCGCAAGGCGCGGCGCCGGATGCGCAAGTGCTTGCAGCGGCCAAAGTCGGTGGCTGGGGCTTGTGGGATATGCCAGGGATTGCGTGGTTCGCCGTACTGCTGTTTTTCGTAGGCGCCATGGCTTTAGGGATGGGGAACGGGTCGGTGTTTCAACTCGTGCCGCTACGCTTTCGCAAAGAGATCGGCGTGATGTCCGGCTTGGTCGGGGCAGCCGGTGGTTTGGGTGGATTCGTACTAGCGAAAACCATGGGATGGTCAAAAGCTGCGACCGGCGACTTTGCGTTGGGATTTTGGATTTTCAGCGGGCTGGCAATCGTCGGACTTGTCGGCATGGTGCGTGTGAAAAAACGTTGGCGTACGACTTGGGGTGCAGTGTCGGGTGCACGAGTTTAAATTCAGCGTTGAAACGCTGCGCCTGTAGGAGTTTGCCCTCGGCGCGAAGCCCCGGAAACTGGCTACCATCCCGCCGGGGGTAAACACCTACATAACATCGCAGGCCGATACAGCAAGGTCGTCTACAATCGGTCATTCAATCCCGATCATTCGTAAACCCATGGCCAACGATCTGCTACAAACCCGCATCGGATTTTTCACCGCAACCGGCAGACGCGAACGCAACGAAGATTTCGTCGCGGTGGTCGATCCGCGCGGTCATCGTGCAGTCACGCAAGGCATCGCCTGCGTGATTGCCGACGGCGTCGGCGGTCATGCCGGTGGGCGTGTGGCCGCCGAGTTGGCGGTGCGCGGCTTTCTCGATGCGTATTTCAGCTTGCCCGAAACGCTGGGTGTGGAGCTCGCAGCGGCGCGCGCCTTGTCGAGCATCAATCGCTGGGTTGTGATGCAAGGTCGTAGCGACCTGGCACTCAAGGCGATGGCCAGCACGTTCAGCGCACTGATTTTGCGCGGGCGTCAGGCGCATGTGCTGCACGTCGGCGACACGCGTGTGTATCGCTTGCGCGAGCGGCAGCTGGATTGCCTGACCCAAGACCACACGCATCAACATCCCAATCTCAATCATGTGTTGTACCGCGCGGTCGGATTAGAAGACAACATCCGTGCCGACTACCAAGTGCACGCACTGGAAGCTCACGACCGCTTTGTGTTGTGCTGCGACGGCGTGTATGAAGCGTTGCCGCGCCGCGAGTTTTTGGACTTACTGGCGCGGCGCAGCGACCCGCAAGAAGACGCGCAACGTTTGGTGCAAGCGGCGTTGGATGCAGGCAGCAACGACAATGCCACGGCAATGGTTGTTGACATTATTGGTCTGCCCGACTCGGACCAGGCCGATTTGGAACGCCTGATCGATGCGCTGCCCATACTGGAGCCGCCCAACGCGGGCGACCAGGTTGATGCCTTCGAAATGCTCGAAGAGATTTTTAACGGACGCTATAGCCGCTTGCTCAAAGCGCGCGACACGCACGACGAACGCATTGTGGTACTTAAATTTCCGCAACCGCGCGTGGCGGACGACGCTGCTTATCGCCGCGCCTTCGTACGTGAAGCGTGGATCGCGGCACGCGTGCACAGCCCGTTTGTGATCAAGCTACTGGAGTTGCCGCCGGGGCGGCAAACGCGTTTGTATTCTGTGTTGCCGTACTATGCCGGCAAAACGCTGGAGCAACGCATCGGCAGCGGCGGTAAAGCGAGCCTGGCCGAGGGCGTGGAGCTTGGCATTAAACTATGTAAAGCCGTCGGTGCGCTGAATCGCCTGCGCATCGTGCACCGCGACATCAAGCCCGATAACGTCATGCTCGAAACCAACGGCGGCGTAAAACTGCTGGATTTAGGCGTCGCACGCCTGCCCAGCATGAGCGAGGCGCCGGACGAAGACATTCCCGGCACCCCAAGCTACATGGCACCGGAACTGTTTAACGGCGAACGCGGCGACGAACGCAGTGATGTCTACGCGCTGGGTGTGACGCTCTATCGTTTGTACAGCGGCGGCAATTATCCCTACGGCGAAGTCGAGCCGTTTTCCACGCCGCGTTTCAACAAACGTATATCGCTTGCACAGCATCGCCCCGATTTACCCGCGTGGCTGGATCACGCGGTAATGAAAGCCGTACATACCGATAAAAACCAACGCCACGCCGACATCATGGAATTAGCTTTTGAATTAGAAAACGGCCTCGCGCGCGGTGGCGGCAACTCGTCACTTGCCAAGCGCGCTTTGCTCGAACGTAATCCGGTGTTGTTCTGGCAACTTATTGCAGTGGTATTGCTGATCGCGTTATTGATAACACTTGCCACTAAATAGAGTATTCAGGATCTGTGGCTTCTGAAAAAACGACTTATTTTCCATTTAGCCGTCGTTCCCGCGAAGGCTGGAATCTAGTATTTTTGGGTAGTCTCTGGATGCCCGCCTCCGCAGGCATAACAATAACTTGAAATTCTTCAGGGATCCCGGAGCAATCAACTCATTAATTCACGGCGCTTGAACACGGAGCAGGTCTATAGGTATAGACGATTCCGATTTATAGTGCCAAGTGATTACTGAACTATTTGGTCAGGCTTTTGCACCAAATCAGCGGCTTGTGATACGTTCCAATTTCGGTTGCGAAACTTAACAAGATTTTTGGACGTCAAAGCGCTATGACTACATGCCAATTACCACCACTGCGGAGTGCCACCACCGAGAGTCCGGCGAGCACCCCATCACGCCCGCTCAGCGCGCTGGAGCGGGCGCGCCTGGCGCGCCGCATCAAACGTTTGCTTAAAGAGCAGGACGCGGTACTGGTCGCACATTATTACACCGCGCCGGAAATTCAGGCATTGGCGGAAGCTACTGGCGGATATGTATCGGATTCGCTGGACATGGCACGCTTTGGCAATGCTCATTCGGCATCGACCTTGCTGGTGTCCGGCGTGCGTTTCATGGGCGAAACCGCAAAAATTTTGAATCCGGAAAAACGCGTCATCATGCCCACACTGGACGCCGAGTGCTCGTTGGATCTGAGTTGCCCTGCCGATGAATTCATCGCGTTTTGCGATGCACACCCCGACCGCCAAGTGGTGGTGTATGCCAATACCAGCGCCGCCGTAAAAGCGCGTGCCGATTGGGTGGTTACCTCCGGAATTGCATTGAAGGTAGTACAACATCTCGCTGATCTAGGTCAAAAACTCATCTGGGCGCCGGATCGTTACTTGGGCGCCTACGTGCAGAAACATACCGGCGCCGACATGCTGCTGTGGCAAGGCGCCTGTATCGTGCATGAAGAATTTCGCGCCAATGAATTGCAGGCGTTGATGCACAAACATCCCGACGCCAAAGTGCTGGTGCATCCGGAATCACCGCCGGCGGTCATCGACTTGGCCGACATCGTCGGCTCCACCAGCGAGTTGATCAAGGCGGCAAAAATGCTGCCCGCGCACAAGTTCATCGTCGCCACCGACAACGGTATTTTTTACAAAATGCGCCAGGCGGCGCCCGGTAAAATTTTTATGGAAGCCCCCACCGGCGGGACTGGAGCCGCCTGCGAAAGCTGCGCGCATTGCCCGTGGATGGCGATGAACGATTTGCATAATGTCGCCGAGGTGTTAAGTCGCGGCGGCAATGAAATTCACATCTCCCCCGAGGTGCGCACGGCGGCATTAGTCCCGTTGCAACGCATGCTCGACTTTTCTAAATCGCTGAACGTCAATGTGTGGGCCAGCGGTAACGCTTGACCTGCCACATGCTTTAGTTTTCTATAAGCGCCCTAAGGCAACATTAAGTAGTTCACCGTATGCCTGGGGAGCAGCGCAATGCGTCAAGCCGTATTTTTCGCACTTTTTTTTACTTCGTTCACAACAATTTTTGCGGCCGAAATTTCTGACGATGCGCAACTCAACGACGCGCGCACCTTAATGGAACTGCACGACTATCGTGCGGCATTGCGCGCCTATACCGATCTTGCCACCAAGAATGTTTTACCCGCGCAACTGGAACTCGCCACTCTGTATAAAAACGGCGTTGGCGTGCCGCGCGACCCGTCCAAAGCCTTGCTGTGGATACGTAAAGCGGCGGAGAAAAATTACGCACCTGCACAAAACGCGCTGGGGATGGCTTACGAACAAGGCAATGGCGTTGCGAAGGATTACACCGCTGCCCGCGAGTGGTATGAAAAGGCTGCTGCACAAAAAGACCCTGAAGCCGCGACACGCATCGGCAGCCTGTTCGAACTCGGTTTGGGCGTTAAACAAGACTATGCGCTGGCACTGGTGTGGTACCTAAAGGCGACCGGGCTTGACTATGCACCGGCGCACTACGCAGTGGGTTTTCTTTACGAACAAGGCCTGGGTGTCGAGCGTAGTTTCGACGACGCGGTCGCCTGGTACAGCAAAGCTGCGGCGCAGAATTACATCCCCGCACAAAACATTTTAGGCTTCATGTATCGCGTCGGTTACGGCGTCGGACAGAACGTGGGCGAAAGCATAAAGTGGTATAAACGCGCGGCCGCGCAAGGTGATGCCGCAGGTGAGAATGCGCTGGGATACATGTATCAAAATGGTTTTGGGGACCGGAAAAACTTTCAGCTCGCAGAACGTTGGTATCGCAAAGCCGCAGAACACGGCTATGCCGACGCGCAATACAATCTGGGTTATATTTTTGAGCAAGGTTTGGCCGCAACCAAGGACGAAGCGGAGGCGGTGAAGTGGTATCAGCAAGCCTCGGTGCAAGGTCATGCCGCAGCACATTACCGGCTGGGGTTGATGTACGAAGAAGGTCGAAATTTTGCACGCGACACTGCACGTGCCGCCGATCTGTATCGCAAGGGCGCGGAGCTCGGCAATATCGACAGTCAGTACGCGCTGGCACGTTTGCTCGAAGCGGGGCTGGCTGTTAAACAAAATTTAACTGAAGCATTAAATTGGTATCGCAAAGGCGCCGAGCAAGGCAGCGCAATCTGTCAAGACAGCTTGGGGGCGTTGTACGAAGAAGGTACAGGCGTGAAACAAGATCAGGTACTTGCCTATCAGTGGTACGAACTCGCTGCCAATCAAGGCAATCTCAATGCGATTCGCCATCGCACCCGCCTCACGCCGCAATTATCCAGCGAGGACCTCGCACGTGCGCAACGCTTGGCGCGCGAGTTTGCTCCCCACTCGCAAAATCTGACCCGCGAACGGCAGTTATTGCTGGTCGGACGGTAAGGTTCATCGTCGGCTTTTCCCTAGCGCTTCTGTGCGAAATGCACCGTCGCATTGACTCTTAATTTTCACTTCCGCACTATGTCCCGAGTTCGCGGTGCGTTCGCAATCGCACGCGCAATTGGAATACCAATCACGATGACAGGGGGTCAGGATGCGACTTAAAAACAGTTGGGGGTTGTTAACCATCGTCATGCTGGGTTGCAGTGCGCAACCAGAACCTACAAGCAACAATGGCGATTATCTACGCGTCGCCGGCAATGATCGAATCATTGTGCAATGCAGCGCCGGCTGCGCCGCAGCAGAAGCTGATCTGCTTAAATTGGGCGCTTCGATCAACACGCGCTTTGACAATGTGGCAGCGCTTGCGGTTACTTTGCCCGCCGGGCAATTAAGCACACTGAGTACTTTACCTAGCATCAAAAATGTCGCAAAAAGCCGCACGCTAAAACTTCCCGGGCGTAAAATCAGCGAGGGCCGCAAGACTCGAGTCACGCTCGCCACGTTGAAAGATCTGCAACCCCAAATCCTTAAAGATACTGCGCTCGTCGATGTCATTGCGAAACAACCGCTGGATTTTGGTTTCGACAACGCGCTTAACAAAGCCACGGTGTTGCATAAAGAAGGACAAACCGGCAAGGGCGTCATCGTCGCACTGATCGACACCGGCACCGCCAACAACGCCGACGTGGTACCCGCACTTGCCGGCAGTGTGATCGGCGGCGAAACCTTGGTAAGTTTTGCAGACCCGGCGACCGAACCGTCGGCTACCAGTACACTCAACGACGCCCACGGCACCATGACCGGCACCATGATAGCGGGCCACGTGGCATTTGCATTTCCCAATACCTCCCGATTGGTACAGTCACTGAACGTACACGCGCCCAACAGTGTGCAGCCACTGAACGCGACGCAGTCGCTGGTGCCGATGGTCGGTACCGCGCCGGATGCCAGTATTTATGCCCTTAAAGTGTTCGCCGCACCGCTCCCCGGCGAGTCTGACAGCCCCGGTGCCGACACGGCGGATGTGCTGGCAGCGATGGACCACACCATTACGCTCAAGCGCAATTTTGACCGTGGCCGGTCGAACAAACCTGTCTCCGGCGACGGCAGCGAGGATCACCCGTTCGTTTACAGCGCGCTGAACATTCAGGTAGTGAACATGAGCCTGGGCGGGGCTAGCCTGTTTCCTGGTTTTGAAACCGATGATTTGCTGACCTTGGAAATGCTCAAAGCGGGTATCACGGTGGTGGTATCGGCGGGTAATGATGGGCCGAATGCGATGACCATCGGCAGCCCCGCATCCGGCTTTGGAACACTCGCAGTGGGTGCCGCCAATGATGCGCGTCACGTGCGGGTGGCGGTCGATACCGATCCGGATTTTGCACTCGGCGATGGTGTCATCTACCGTCCCACCGACCATCTCCAGGTTGCCGTTTTCAGTTCGCGAGGGCCCACTGCGGATGGCCGCACCGGCGTGCAGCTGATCGCTAACGGTGTGGCGAATTTCGTGCAAGCAGCCAACGGCGATATCGGTTTAGTCGATGGCACGTCGTTCTCATCGCCGATGGTCGCCGGGGCCGCTGCGCTATTACGCGGTGCATTCCCCAAGGCCAGCGCAGCGCAGGTGCGCGAAGCCTTGATCGCCGGTGCAAATTCCAACTTGCTCGGCGGCAATGTACCGGTCATCGATCAAGGCAAGGGTTATCTCGACGTGGTCGCAGCGCGTGATTTGCTGAAAGCCGGCACGGTCGAAGGAAAAATTCCCGAGCTGCCAAGAATCAACGGACCGACTCTGGTGCAGGACAATATTCAAAAAGTGGCCGGCGTGGCACCGGTGGTTTTCAATAATGACGTGTTCACTGCGGACATCAAAGATCTAAAAGCGGGCGAGATCGTGCATTTCTTCGTCACCAACCCGCCACGCGGCCGCTTAAATATCAAGCTCGACAACATCACGTTTGAATTGCCCGCCGATAAACAAAATCAACTCCCTGCAGATCCGGATACCGGCATCAAAGGCGACCGCTTTCTGCTCGCCTTCACCGACGCCACCCTGTCGCTGGACGCCGCCCCGTGGTGGTGGCTGGGTAAGACCGAAGTCAACAGCAGCTACAACGAAACCTTCGGCTTTTCCAGCGGCGTGCTACGCGTCGCGGTGCGCGCGACCGCGATCAATGCCGGAAAAATGTCTGGCAAACTAACGCTCACGCGCGCTGGCTTTGAAGCCGCCACGCCCTCGGTTGCCACCGGCTCGCTGGAAGATACAGAAACCGATGTCTATAAACTCAAGATTCCAGCCTCTGCAAAAGAAGTCACCTTCGATTTATCCTGGCGCACCAGCTGGGCCTACTACCCGACTCATGATATCGATCTGCTGCTGATCGATCCCGATGGCTTTATGGACGGCACCGGCGCCACGCTCAGCAATCCCGAGCACTTTACCTTCGCCGGCCTACCCGTTGGCGATTGGACGGTGCTGGTCGACGGCTACATGCTGCACGGCATGGAAGACCGTTACCGTTTGGGCATTGCCGATCAAGACGGCAAGGAGCTGAAGGTATCGCCCCGCAGAAGGTAACGCTCTACCCCCTATCTATGCGCCTGCGGCCGCAGGCCGCCTCGGCTCGTCTCTCTCTCCCTTTAGGAGAGAGAATGAGGGCGAGGGAAATACGACCCGGGCACAATGAAATCTGATCTCTATCTGGGACTCGACCTTGGCACGTCGGGTTGCCGCGTTGTGGCAATTGATGCACACGGCGTTGTGCATGGGCATGCGGCGCTCACCTACGCTGTACCGTCGCGTGCTGGCGTTAATGTAGAACAGGACCCTGCGATATGGTGGCAGGGAACGGTCGAAGTAATACATACCCTGCTGCGCCAGATCGATACGCGTCAGGTGCGCGCACTCGCGGTCGATGCCACCTCTGGAACAATATTACTTGCAGATGCCCATGGACATCCTCTCACCCCGGCATTGATGTACAACGACGGCCGTGCTGTAAATGAAGCACGCGCACTCACGCTACACGCTCCACGCAATTCCGCAGCACACGGCACAGCGTCAGGTCTTGCCAAATTACTCTGGTTGCAACGCCATACCGACACTGCCCAGGTACGGCACGCACTGCATCATGCCGACTGGATCGTTGGCCGTTTGTGCGGACGCTATGACATCACCGATGCCAACAATGCTGTAAAGA
Organism: Gammaproteobacteria bacterium; assembly: GCA_016200445.1. Lineage (GTDB taxonomy): Bacteria > Pseudomonadota > Gammaproteobacteria > SG8-11 > SG8-11 > UBA6921. The sequence goes on from JACQEQ010000424.1 coordinate 14,710, forward strand.
CCGGCTACGACGCGCAAGCTGCTCGTTGGCCCACCTGGCTAAGGACAATTGGCTTAAACACGCAATGGTTACCGCAGGTAGTCGCACCTGGTACGCGCATTGGCACCATCACGTTGCAAGCAGCTTTGGAATTAGGCTTGCCACCTACCACTCAGATTGTTGCGGGCACCTCGGATAGCACCGCAGCAATTATCGCAACCGGCGCGAATCTCATCGGTGACGCGGTCACCTCGTTAGGTTCTACTTTGGTTGTCAAAGTTATTTCTGCTCAGCCGGTATTCGCACCCGAGTACGGCGTGTACAGCCAGCCGCTAGGAACGCTGTGGCTGGTGGGTGGCGGTTCCAACAGTGGCGGCGGCGTACTGCGCAGCTTCTTCAGCGATGCACAGATGGCGGCGATGACACCCCATCTGAATCCGGCTGCCTCCACCGGATTGAATTACTACCCGCTACTTTCACCCGGTGAACGGTTCCCGCATAACGATCCTCACTACATACCACGCGTGACACCGCGACCTACTAATGACATAACTTTTTTTCAAGGCTTGCTTGAAGGTATCGCGCATATCGAACAATCTGGCTACCAATTGCTGGCTGCGCTGGGCGCGCCTAAGCCAACCTGCGTGCGCAGTGTCGGCGGCGGCGCGCAGAATAAGGCATGGACACAGTTACGTGCACACTTACTTGAGATTCCTATGCTTACACCCGAGCATCAGGATGCTGCCTACGGCGCGGCTCAGTTAGCATTGCGTGGTGCGCGATGACCCCGCTCGCCAACATCACCGGTGTGATCCTGGCGGGCGGGCGTGGCACGCGCATGGGTGGTGTCGACAAAGGCTTGGTACTGTTGGATGGAAAACCCTTGGTCGAACACGTACTGCACCGGCTTGAACCGCAGGTGTCGAGTATTATCATTAGCGCGAATCGCAACTTTGAGGTGTACGCAGGCTATGGCTTTACGGTAGTCAGTGATGAGCCGGGGTCAAAAGACGCCGGTCCGCTTGCTGGAATACTCAGTGCGATGACGCATGCACGCACAAACTACATTGTGACCGTGCCGTGCGATGCTCCGCGCTTACCCACAGATTTGGCAGCACGCTTGCTCGCACAACTAAAGCGCGACCACAGCCGCGCGTGTATGGCGCACGATGGGGTGCGTCCACAACCGATTTTTACTTTGCTGCACGTAAGTTTAAAAGACGCTCTACATCGCGCAGTACACGCCGGCGAATATATAGTAGCGAAGTGGCTGCAAAACAGCGGATGCAGCAGCGCTGATTTCTCCGGCCGCGCAGACTGCTTCATCAACCTCAATACCGCCGAGAATATCGCCGAATTTAACGCACATAAGTGAGGAACGAATGACGCCGCTCCCGCTGTTAGGATTTGCCGGATTCAGCGGTACGGGTAAAACCACACTGCTCGCTGGAGTGTTGCCGCTGCTAGTAAAGCAAGGTGTGCGTGTCGGCATGGTTAAACACGCGCATCACAACTTCGACATCGACCAGCCGGGCAAAGACAGCTATGTGCTGCGCAAGGCCGGTGCTAGTCAAATGTTAGTCGCGTCGTCGCAACGCTGGGCCTTGATGGTGGAAAACGAGGACACTACGCACGATCCGCAACTCGATACCCTGCTTGGACATCTGGATCAATCACGTCTGGATTTGATTTTGGTCGAAGGATTTAAACACGCCGCAATTCCAAAAATCGAAGTGCATCGCGCACATCTCGGCCACCCGCAGCTCAACGAAGCGGATCGCGACATTATCGCCATTGCCTGTGACGCTGCGACTCTGCTCAATTCAACGATAACCCGCTTGAACATCGACCGCCCCGAACAGGTCACAGAATTTATTATCGGACTCTTGCGCCGGAATTAACCTTGTCCGGCCTCATGCACCACGGGCTCAATCAGAATTTCCACACGGCGATTTAAACTGCGGCCTTCTTCTTTGGTATTTGCAGCACGCGGCTCGGTCTCACCTTTGCCGATAATCTCCAAGCGCTGCGGAACGACGCCCTGGTTTTGCAGGTATTCACGCACGGCACCTGAACGCCGCTCGGACAACGCCTGATTATATTCTGTCGTGCCGACATTATCGGTGTGCCCGATAATCACCAAATAGGTTTTGCCGTAGCGCACCAGGACATCGGCAATTTTATCCAAGCTACTGTGAAACCCCGGTTTGATTTCGGACGAATTAGAATCGAACGAGGTGTGCGCGGTCATCGTGACCATCAATGTGTCTTGGTCTTTCTTCTCAATCGTGATGGCACCGGATTTGACTTCAGCCGCAAGCGCTTTCTCTAAGTCTTTACGTTGGCTATCCATGTAGGCGCCGACAGCACCCCCGGCCAGCCCGCCACCGACCGCCCCAATCAGCGCACCCTTGCCTTTGTGATCCTTTCGCGCAAGATAGCCCACCAAGGCGCCAGCACCCACACCGATCATTGCACCCTTCTCGGTGTTGGTCAGTGGACGCCGGTTACCGAATTCGTCCGTGGCGCAACTTAGCGTCGCCAGTGCAATTACCAAACACATCATCAAGGTTGCTTGTCTTTTCATTTAAGCTCTCTCCACATTAGAAAAAACAAAAAGCTCGCAGGAACAACATTCCGACGAGCTTCTAAGCGCTACGAAAAATTACAATTTATTTTCGTAACGTGCGATTTTAGCGCTCTTTTTAACGCTTTCCAGCAGCGCGGAAAATTCAGTTTCCGCTGCGCCTTCTGCCAGCGTCTTGATGATTGATTTCTTTTGTGTATCGTCGATCTGGCTTGGATCGCCATCTTTTACCGCTACCAAACGAACCACGGCGTAATCGCCATTACCAATATGCAAGCCACTACCAGTCGCTTTACCAGTATCGGGACGCACGAGCTTAAATACATGCTCGACCAAGCTACGATCCAACGCCGCCTCGTTACGACCGGCAGTCGCTATTTTCCACTCGACCTTCAATTCTTTGGCCACCACCTGCGGATCCTCGCCCGCGTCAATGCGCTTGAGCGCCGATTTGCCGACTTCTTCGGCTTTCTGCGTGGCAAACTCGTGTTTAACGGCGGCAACCACTTGTGGGCGCACTTCCTCTAACGAGCGTTGCGCTTCAGGCTTATGCTCTTTCATTCGTAACACCACGATATGGTTGGGGCCAACTTCGACGGGCTCGCTGTTAAGTCCTTTCTTTATTACATCGTCTTTAAATGCTGCCGCTGCCAATTTGGGGTTGCTCGCAATCCCCGGACCGCCACGTTTACCGAAGAATCCGGTCGTTTGAATTTTCAATCCGAGCTGATCGGCAACCGGTTGCAACGAGTCGGGCTTTTCGTAGGCGAGCGTCGCTAATGTTTCGGAACGCTCGAAAAATAATGCGTCGGCCTTTTTGTTTTTAACCCGCTGCTCGATATCGCCACGGACTTGCTCGAATGATTTTTGTGACCCGGCGCGGATATCTTCGACTTTAATCAGGTGGTAACCGTATGACGACTTAACAGGTGCGCTTAGCTCGCCCTTCTTTAACGCAAATGCTGCTTCGGCAAATGCCTTGTCCATTTGATCATGCGACAGAAAACCCAGATCGCCGCCGCTACTGGCCGAGCCGGGGTCCTCAGAATTTTTCTTCGCCAGCTCCTCAAAGGACTCGCCTTTCTTCACACGCGTCAGTAATTCCTGTGCGCGTGCCAAACCTTTATCTCCGGAGGGATCTTTAGTTTTGTCTGCGGCAATCAAAATGTGGCGTGTACGACGTTCCTCGCCCACACCGAACTGGTCCTTCTGTTCTTCGTAATACTGCTTCAGCTCGGCTTCTGTGACACCCACCTTGGCCAGCAGATCTGCGGATTGGATTTCGACATATTCAACGCTGACCTCCTCAGGCTGTACGAAACGATCCCGATTGTGCTCGAAATAGTCTTTGATCTTGTCATCCGCCGCAGTAGCCGTTGCTTCAAATTGAGCAACCGGAATCAGCATATAACCCAAATCACGTTTTTGGTCGCGCAAACGAATGTAGGCTTCAACATCTTTTTTCGAGACCAACGCGCTGTCGAGTACGCCTGAATTAAGCTGACCTAGTACCAATGAGCGCGCCATACGTGCTTCAAAACTAGCAGGGGTCAGTCCTTGCGAGCGAACGTATTGTTCATAAATTTGTTTGGAAAATTGCCCGTCACGCTGAAAACCTTCTTCACCTTTAATTTGCTCGGCCAACAAGGCATCACCCGCACGGTAGCCCGCTTTCTTCGCGGCTTGTGTTAGTAGCTCACGCTCGATGACACCGTCTAAAATGTCGTGCGGCTTAACTAACGACTCGATCAACTCGGCATTGGCACTGGCGCCAAGCATGGAACGCACACGTTCACGCTGCTGCTGCCTTAGATCGTCGTATTCTCGCAGCGAAATGTCTGTGCCGTTGACGTTGGCAACCACTGTGGCGCTACCGCCATCGAAATACGAGTTGATCCCCCAAAGTGCGAATGGAATGATCAACATTCCGATGATGATCCATGCAAACCATCCTTGTGCACGTTCGCGAATGTATTCAAGCATAGCGATGCAATCCTGTGACTTGTTGTTTCATGCCTGCAATAAAAAGGGCGCTCCAAAATCCCGGAGCGCCCTCGCTATATCATGAGTGGCGGAGTGGACGGGACTCGAACCCGCGACCACCTGCGTGACAGGCAGGTATTCTAACCAACTGAACTACCACTCCTAAAACCCTGGTGGGTGCTGAGGGGATCGAACCCCCGACCCTCGCCTTGTAAGGGCGATGCTCTCCCAGCTGAGCTAAGCACCCCATGCTGCGGAAAGCGCGCTAGTTTACGGCATCCTTAAGTGCTTTGCCAGCTTTGAAACTCGGCACTTTAGAAGCTTTAATGCTGATTGCTGCACCGGTTTGAGGATTGCGACCGGTACGTGCTGCACGGCTACGAACTGAGAAAGTTCCAAAGCCGGCAACCGTCACTTGGTCACCTTTGATCAACGTCTTGGTAATCGCATCAATTACGGAATCCAATACGCGGCCAGCTTGAGCCTTCGGAAGGTCGGCGGATTGGGCAATAACATCGATGAGTTCGGATTTATTCACATTGTTCCCCTCTTCAAAGTGCACGCCACGGAATTTATTTGCTGCGAAAAAGAAGCCGCCTTATGAAGGCGGCTAGATTAGCTCGGGCTTTATACCAACGTACAGAAAGCGGTGTCAAGCAAACTTCAGTTATCTTACTGATATTTAAACCGGGCGCCGTGTTGCGCGCGGTT
>JACQEQ010000425.1 GCA_016200445.1 Gammaproteobacteria bacterium
CACCCGCTCCACAGCCATGAGCCGGATCGCCTCCAGCGTTTGATGGTCAAATGTTCTTCCGTCTCTCTTCATGCCGCTTTCGATCAGCATTACATGCGAAAGTTCGTTAACTTGTCGCCTATATTACCGACTGATGAGTAAATATAGCCCATTGCGATTTGCGCTGGGCTTCATTGAGTATGGCGGTCCAGAGTCCCAATGTTCGCGCGAAGGCGTGCTTCCGGCCACAACCAGTCATTCATAGAATTACGAATAAGCAGACGTTAAGGCTGTGCTTTTTTCTACACCGTCAACGTTCGCGTTAACCGGCCGAGGGGCGCGCAGCGACCCGAAGGTCCGTGTTGAACGCATGGTAGGCGCTTTATTTTCGGACAGCATCGTTTACCTCAATAGCTCCCTGCTCTTTAACGGAAACGAGTTGTGTTTCTTGTAACCCAGACGTGAACCCCTTGGAAAGAATTACATATATCGTGCGGCCTCCGAGTTCACGGTAGCCGGCTTCGTAGGAGATTTGCGCTCCATTGATGAACCCGCCCCGAAGTTTGGCGAGCTGGTCATTCGATAGGCTTACAGTGCGGCCGAACGCTTGGACAGTGAGGGATACAACTTGATTGGAGTCTTGCTCACCTGAGACAACGACCGGGCCAGACTGTCCGATTCCCGGTGACGAAAACTGAAACTTGTCGAGCCTTAGCACACCTTCTTTTGATGCGAACGCGGGAAACGTACTTGATAGTGCAATGGTAAACAGAAGGTAGTGTAGGAATCGGATCATTGGTTTTTTGCGCCTAACGAGGGTGTAGAAAAACTACTGGAAATTGTTTGAGGGGTGAAAACACGGTGTCACAAAACCCCTCCCGATACCGAGATCGACGAACCTGCGCCATTCTGTGAAGTCGATTTTTCTCTGAATTCATTCGCGAATTTTCCAACGGGGTTTTTCTACACCCTCAACGTAGAGCTAAGCGGCGCGACGCTAGGAGCGTCCGCTTGAGCGCCGGGTTATGTTTTATCATTTAACAAGCTCGCGACTCGATGTCTTTCCACTGGTTATCTGCTGATATAAACCCTTGCTTCAAATGATACTCATATGTTGTTCCACCATCTAACGACATGTACTTCACAAAAACTTTCCTAAGAAGTTGGGTGTTAGAAGACCTATGTTTCTGTAAAAGTTCGTTGAACTCATCTTCTCCAATTGAAAATGACCATTCCGACGAATCATCGGGGAACCTTACAAAATTCTCTTCCGTATGGTTAAAAATTTCTTCAGCACCAAGACTAACGCTGACACTGCTTAGTTTTATCTTTGCTGGACTATTCTTGACCCTATATGCAAGCCTTTGTGGTACAGGAATAATGCGCCGACGTTCCTGATCGACGACTCCGTAACTACTCGCCCACACATAAGGCCTACTAGAATGGTTAAAGGCTTTACGTGATAGATATGCCGAATACAAAGAAACTACAACAGCAACTGCGGCGATGACTATTGGTATGTATTGCGCCAGGAAATCTTGTGCTGGCCAATTTTCTATGAATATTTTTATCGGCTCCATTGTTGGGACTTACTCCGTGAAACATAACTAGTGATATACGGACCCGCCGGTCCGTATATGCAGGATTCGTAAAACCTGATGTTTTTTTATTTTCACCTTCATTTTCCGAAGCTTACGGCTGAGACGAGGTTTTGAAAAAGGGAGAAAGTACGGACCCGCACTTTCGGGCGAGCATTGGTAAACACACACCTGTGTTTTGGAAAGCGTAGAAGCATTTTTCATGCGACTGCTTTCGGTGGAGAATTCGAAACGTTTTTTTAAACGCTAAGGTCTTCATAGGGTCGCAAGCAACCAAACGCGTTTCGTCGAAATCAACAAGGTCAGCAGGCTCGCAACATTTTTTCGAGACGATATCTTCCGAGAGCTTTTAATCCCCCATAGTCAGCATTAGGAAATGACTTTATTTTTCGGCGACAAGCGGCGTTGCGAAAAAAATTTCTCGTTTACATATCACCCATGTGCGCGCTACGAAATTTTTTCCGCACCTTGCATTTGCGACCGCGCATGGCGGAAGGTAGCAACGCAGGAGCAGTTGCCGGGGCGAACTCTGAATTTTTGTGAGGCGTCCTTAAAACGAATTACTGGCGGCGATAAACGTCGTGAGCGTCCAGACTTGCAAATCTTGCACGCTTGTCGATACCTGCGCCTGGCCGTTGCCGATACTGCCGTTAATGCCGACCGTCAGCGACGAGTTACGGGTGAAGTTAGTCACGCTAAAACTTCCACCATACAAATCCACGTGTTCCAGTTGCCCCGATTTTGCCGTGCTGAGCTCTGGGGTGTTGGCCAGGTTGCTGAATACGCCGGCACGCAATGCCCACTGCGAAGTGAGGTAGAGCTCGGAGCCGAACGCGAAGTTGAGCACGGCCTGACTGTTACCGGCACTTTGATTCCAGCTGAGTTCGCCGCTAAACAGCAGCCTATCGTTGGCGAAATACGCGCTACCCAGGCTCAATTGTAGTGGCCGTTCACGCCGCACCGTGGAGGTTTCGATAGTCGGTTGGACGATGGAGGTCACATTGGCATCCTTGCTAGTGATTTGCCGGCGCGAACGCGATTGCAATAGCGTGGTTTTGCGCAGGCTCATGCCGATGGACAATCGTTCGAGCGGTGACCACATCACGCCGAGCACGGGATTGATGCCGTACTCGACAATTTGAAAATATTTGTTGCTCCACACTTGTTTGGTGTTGGCGAGATACACCTGCTCATTTTGAATGTACTGTTGTTTGCGGTAATGGCCATACAGACTCACGCCCACGGCGAGATCGTCGCGCAGTTTGAATGCGAATGAGGGGCCGATGTTAAAGGTCGTGTCTTGGTTATTGAAGTTGATGTAGTAGTCGTCGACCGCTTCACCGCCCGTGGGTGTGAAATTCGAAAAATGTTGATCCTGGTCGTCGGCCACCGCGTCGGTGACGACCACGGAAAATCCCGCCATACCGCCCGCGAAGGGCTGAATCAAGCCGAAGAAATTCGGGATTAGCCCGGACGACATCCGCTTCCAGCTTTTGTCGCCGAACACGTTTTTGTATTCCGAAAAAGTATTGTTAAACGCGTTGACGCTGCCGTTTAGGCTGGCACCATCGGCGTGGGCAATTCCGGCGGGGTTGTAATACAACCAGCTCGGATCGTCCGAGATTGCGCTATAGGCGCCGCCCATCCCGGCAGCGCGGTCGCCGATCAAGATATTGTTGTAGTGGAAGCTGTCGGCACGTGCTGCTACTGCATGCAACGCGACCGCGCCGATGACACCCCAGCGCACAAGCCTAATAATGTTTCGCATAAGTTGAGAATCTCTCTGAGCGGCGGGGTAGATTTAAATCAGTCAAGCCATGCGTGCGTAGCGCGGTGGCGAGCGCGGTCATGCGCTCTGTGCTCGACGGGTGGGTACGCTTGTCGTTGCGTGCTGCGGGTGCGTCGGGCGCTGATGCGGGCGGGACGCCCGCGCTCCCGTCGATGCGGGTTAAAAACCGGCTGAGCGCTTCGGGGTCGTAACCGGTATTCGCCAACAGCATCAACGCGACGCGATCTGCGGCCAGCTCGTCGCGGATGTTGAAACCTTCCTCGAATAATAAAGCGGTGGCTTGATCGACGGCTTGAAAAAAGGCCACTTTGGCAGTGTCGGCAGAACCGCCGGTGATCACCGACATCCAGGCCATCACGTTGTTGGTTTCTTTGCCGCGAATGTGCATGGCGTTAACGATGTGCCGCAATTGCACGTGCGCGATTTCGTGTGCGAGGACAGCGGCAAGTTCGGCTTCATCGTGCATCTGTTGCAACGCTCCACGCGTCACAAACACGTAGCCGCCCGGCGTCGAATAAGCATTTACCTGTTCGCTGTCGAGCACCGCGAAGTAGAACGGCAACTCGGCACGACCGCTGTTATAGGCCAGGGCTTGACCAATTAATGTGATGTAGCGAGTCAGCTCCGCATTGTCACGCAGCGGCGCGCGTCCCAAGATGCGCGCAGCGACTTCGCGGCCAAAGGCAATCTCAGCCTTGATATCTTCAGTTTCAAATTCGTTGCTGTTAGCGGCGTGCGCACGGCGTCGAAAATCCTGCCCGGCAGCGCAGTCCAAGGCGCCGAACAACGTTGCTGCCAGCAGTAACAGGGCGCAGGTTTTTATAGACATCGGCGCTACTTGGCTGGGGCTTGCATAAAGGTATCAACATCCTTTTCATTGACCTTGTTGGTTTCCATTTTTTCTACCGCCGGGTAGTTGGTCTGTCCTTGCTCGCTGGCGCGTGCGCGTTCGTCTTGACGCAAACCGCGTGCGGCCGCCGCGCTACTGCTTGCCGAGGCGCGACGGCGCGCATCGTCGGTTTGCGCGGGGCCGTTTTGGCCTTTAATGACCGTGATTTTGTCTTGCGGCGGTTTGCTGCCGACTAACAGCGATGGCACCCAACCAATGTGATTTTGGAAACCGACCTTGGTCCATTGATCGGCAGTTTCAAGCAGCGTCAGGGATTCGCCTTTGATGGCAGTGCCCAATAGTTGTGCCTGGAATGAGGGGTTAGCAAAAATTTTCGCCTTGCTGCTTTGTACATATACGGTTTCGGCGGCGAATGCGCTTGCCGTGGCGAGCAACAAAATAAGCGAGTTGATGAAAGTCTTCATGGCGGTGTCCTGCAGATACGAGTTGGTTTCTGGGCAATATCTAAATCGGCTTAACTTCGGCAGACTTTATTTGCTGTCGAGCGTGCAGACGCCATCCCAATCCGCAGCGGGCGGGATTAGCTCGTAGTCATGGCAGCGTGCAATAAACAGCTCGCGTAACCGGCCGGGGGGCAAGGTTTCGTACAGGGCGCGTGCGTTGCACCACTGCCGTTGTCGATAGAGTTCAAACGCACGGGCCGTGGTTTCGCACAAGGCATGCGCTGCGGTAATTTCCTCTGCGTTTGTAACGCCGAGCGGTGCGTACACACGAATCGCATGCGTTTTACCCATGACACGCACACTGTCCACCAGCCGGCAGGGGAACTCCGCGCAGACTTGGGCGCGGGTATTTTCGGTGATCAATACCGGGCAACCGTAGGTTTTGGTGAGTCCTTCCAGGCGTGCGGCGAGATTCACGTTGTCGCCGATGGCGGTATAGGCGAGTTTTTTTTCGGAGCCGATGTTGCCCAGTACTGCGTCGCCGGTGTTGATGCCGATGCCGATTGAAATAGGCGCAATGCCGCGTTCTGCGAGCCTGGTATTGACATCGACTAGCGCCTGTAACATGCCTAAAGCCGCACGTACTGCGCGTTGTGCGTGTTGTTCGTCGCGCACCGGCGCGCCCCAAAACGCCATGATCGCGTCGCCGATGAATTTGTCGATGGTGGCGTGGTGGGCGAATAACACGTCGGTCATCGCGGAAAAAAACACGTTGAGCATTTCAACGACAGTTTCCGGCGCTAACGATTCCGACAGGCGGGTGAAGTTGCGAATGTCGGAAAACAACACCGTAATGTTGGTCCGCAGGCCGACCTCGGCGCTCAGGTAGTTTTCATATTTGTCGACCACTTCAGCGAGCACGGCAGGCGAGACATATTGCGCGAGCACGCGGCGGACGCGGCGCTTATC
>JACQEQ010000414.1 GCA_016200445.1 Gammaproteobacteria bacterium
GAGCATGAGTTTCAGCGCGTAATCGCGATTCTCTGGCTGCTTGAAGTTAACGGCTAAACCCCACAACCGTTGCCAATAAATCAATGTGACCGCAAGAATCGCCCCCGCTTGTATGACCACATTAAACACGTCGGAGCGTTGGCCCAATCCAAGATGTTCTGCAATCAATAAGTGCCCGGTACTGGAAATCGGCAAAAACTCAGTGATGCCCTCGATAATGCCCAGCAAAATCACTTGAAGCAGGTCGCTCATGTAGGGGATCCGTTACTAAATCACAGGGAATTAGGATTTCGACGCATGAGTAAGATGCGCCAGCGTCGGCGATTCTACACAAACTCTACTTTGGTTGCCGCACCGAGCATGCCTAATTGTTATATCTCAAGGTATGGGGGCTACTATAAAAAAATGTGACGCAGATTCCACTCCCCAGCCGCCCTCTGATACCATTTATGTCAAGTTGCTGTCTGTGCCATAAGCGGGGTGTCCAATGTACAAATCAAATTTCGTATTAGTATTAGGCGGCGCCGTGGTCTTGTTAACAGGTTGTGCAGATTTTGCTATACCAAAACGCACTGATGGGGTGTCATCCAGCACGGGAACTGTACGTGCTGCGCGTAGCACCAAACATGCAAGCACAACACCTCCCAATGTATTAGGAGGCACGACCAGCAGCAAAGAGCCTAGTAGCAAAGAAAAGAATGAACCCAAGGGAAATGGGTCCACAAAATTAGCGTCGAAATCAGCCGCGACGCCGGATGATGCTGACATCCGTGATGTGGTTGCCATGGTAGGTGCGGGTGGTTCCACGCAGCGTAGTTTTGCAAATGAAGACGTGGTTTCAGTGAACTCTTCTAAAACTGCGCGCCAACCAGTCATTGATTTGGACCAGTTAAATACGGCACCGCATCCTCCACGCACCGGGTCGTTAATCCCAGACCGGCCACGCGTGTACGCATTCGGCCCAACCAAACCTGGGTATATGCTTGCTGATGTTGCAGGACAGTTGTTGCCGTCGGAGCGCGTAACGATTGCGCAAATGATGTGGGCGTTGTATCGCAAAAATCCAGACGCCTTTGTAAACAACGACATCAACAGTTTGAAACCACGTTCACTGTTGAATGTCCCAGAACTGGACGAGCTGATGGCCATCACACGTGCAGAAGCGGAGACGCAAATTACTCGGCTGCATGGATCGTTAAAAACTAAGGTCAGCGCTTCGTACTGACGTAGTTTCCTCTATCACGCGAAGAAGCGCTGGAAGGTTAACGCGGCGTTGGTTCCACCGAATCCAAAACTATTACTAAGCACGGTATTCAGTTGCACACCCGTGTGCAACTCGCGCACAACGGGGACACCTTCGGCGCCCGGATCAAGTTGCTCAATGTTGGCGGACGCAGCGATAAATCCGCCTTGCATCATTAGTATCGAATAGATTGCCTCGTGTACGCCCGCAGCCCCGAGTGCGTGACCCGAGAGCGACTTCGTGGAACTAATGGGCGGAATCTTCGCACCAAAAACTTCCCGGACCGCATCCAGCTCGCGCATGTCACCGGCTGGAGTACTGGTACCGTGGGCATTGATGTAGTCCACCGGACCGCGCACGTTTTCCAGTGCCTGTTTCATGCAACGGATGGCACCCTCGCCGGAGGGTTGCACCATATCGAACCCATCGGATGTTGCACCGTAACCTACCAATTCCGCGATGATCTTGGCGCCACGTGCCTTGGCATGTTCCAACTCTTCAAGAACTAACACACCACCGCCACCGGAAATCACAAAGCCGTCGCGATTCGCGTCGTAAGCGCGCGATGCGGTTTGCGGCGCGTGGTTATACTTCGACGACAAGGCGCCCATGGCATCGAACATCAACGACATGGTCCAATGCACTTCTTCGCCGCCACCGGCGAACACGATGTCTTGCTTGCCCATCTGAATCAGCTCGTAGCCATTGCCAATGCAATGCGCACTGGTTGCACATGCCGAGCTGATCGAATAACTCACGCCTTTGATTTTAAAAGGTGTCGCCAAACATGCGGCATTGGTGCTCGACATCGTCCGTGTCACCATATACGGCCCAACCCGGCGCAGGCCTTTGGCGCGCAACAAATCAACCGCTTCGGTCACGTTGGCGGTCGACGCGCCACCCGATCCCATAATCAAGCCCGTGCGCGGATGCGAAATGTCTTTCTCTTCCAACCCCGAATCAGCCAACGCTTCTTGCATGGCGATATAGTTATACGCCGCGCCGTCGCCCATGAAGCGGCGCACTTTGCGATCAATCAGCTCATCGGGATTGACGCGGATTGGGCCGCATACGTGGCTGCGAAAACCGAGGTCGGCGTATTCTTGGCTAAACGCAATACCGGAGCGCCCAGTGCGCAAGGACTCCACCACCTCGCGCTGATTCGCGCCAATGCTTGACACTATGCCGATACCGGTAACTACAACGCGTTTCAAGCTCCGTTTCCTTTCAAGTTGTCGGTGGTTGTAAACAAGCCCACACGTAAATCCTTGGCATTATAGATTTCGGTTCCATCAACTAGCATCACAGCGTCGGCGATGCCCATATAAAGTCGGCGCATTATTACACGTTTGATTTCAATGCGGTAAGTCACCAGCCGGTTTGCCGGCGTGACCTGTCCGGAAAATTTTACGTCGCCTGCGCCCAGCGCACGACCATGCCCCGGGCCACCCAGCCAGCCTAAATGAAAACCCACCAACTGCCACATCGCATCCAGCCCCAAACAACCGGGCATCACTGGATCGCCTTGAAAATGACAGGCGAAAAACCATAATTCCGGATGTATATCGAGCTCGGCAATGATCTGACCCTTGCCATACGCACCACCTTCTTCGGAAATTTTTACGATACGATCAAACATCAACATCGGGGGCAGCGGTAATTGCGCATTGCCTGGGCCAAACATCTCGGCCCGGCCGCATTGCAGCAGTTCCGCATTGCTAAAACTATTTTTGCGTTGCATCAGAATGGGATTCGATTCAGTAGCGCGAGGCGCGAAGATGAGGATTCTATCTGTTCAGATGGAAACATTGAACAAATCGTTAACCGAGCTGAAGGAAGGTTTCAGCCAGCAGTGTACGTGCCCGCGCGGCCGACGGATGATTTGGATAGCGCTCCACGAGCTCTTTCCACAACGCACAGGCTTGCCCCAGATTGCGCTTGGCATCGCGCAACAAAAGACCAAGATTGATGTACGCATTTCCGAACCCGGCGTGGGTTTTAAGTACCTGGCGATAGGCGCGCTCTGCAAACGCTACGTCCCCATTGCGCCAGTACATCGTACCCATGTCGGTCCAAACTTCCGGTTGATTCGAGTCAATGCGTAACGCGTATGAATAATAAACAATTGCTTGCGCGGCTTCGCCTTGATCGTAATAGATGTTCCCCAAGCTCACCGCAGCCGCAATGTCGTCAGGATCATGATTGAGAACAGTCTTCAAGCGTTCGATATCATTGTCGGCAGTTGCCGTAGTGCCCGTCGTCGAAGTCATTATCGATCCCTCATCACAAAAAGTGCGCCGATAGCGCGGTGGATTCTATAGATGGCGCAAGCGATTTTGCATCATCACTACCCGATGCAACTTCCTGGTGTGTCGCGGGCGTCAAGTAACGACTCACCCAGGTCGCGATCACGGCGCCGGCATACGCGGCATCGTATCGATCAGACAACAAATGATCGGCGCTATCCAATGTTATGAAGCTCTTGGGGTGACGCGCATGCGCAAACAATTGTGCGGCGTGGTCGATGCCGATCACTTCGTCGCCCGGCGCGTGCAATATTAGCAGCGCTTTACCCAGATCACGTAAATCCGCTTGCACCTCTGCAGCCATTACATCATCAATAAACTGACGCTTGATCCGTACGCGATGCCCTAATACCTGGACCTCGGCATCGCCTTCGGATTCTATGCGTGTGCGATTTTCGCCAAAATGCTCTAACACGTGCTTAGGATCGGAAGGGGTTGCAATCGTGACTACCGCAACGGATGACGGTACGCTGCGCGCCGCTTTTAACATGGCGATACCGCAGAACGAATGGCCAATCAAAATCTGTGGCGCGGCATAATGCGCTTCTAAAAACCGCACCGCCGAAATTACATCGTCGATATTACTGGTAAGGTTGGTGTCTGAAAATTCCCCTTCACTCTCACCAAGCCCGGTAAAATCGAAACGCAACACGCCGAACCCCGCACGTGCCAGTGTTTTACCAATATTTACCGCCGCTTTAAATTCTTTGCTGCAGGTAAAACAGTGCGCGAATAACACCCAGGCTTTAGGAGTATGGCGGGAAGGAAGATCGAGACGCGCCGCTAAGCGGACACCCCGCGTATTGAGAAAGCTCACTCGTTCGCTTTTCATCCGCTCACATCCATTCCGCTGTGTGTGATCAGGGAATACTGCAAAAAATTTGGCTGGGGGACTAGGATTCGAACCTAGGTTTACGGAGTCAGAGTCCGTAGTCCTGCCGCTAGACGATCCCCCATCATTAACTCTGCTACAGAGTGCACTATTCGGCGCGTGCAAGAATAATCAAGATTGCCTAGAGCAGCAAGCAAACGCTCTGCGCATAAATAAAAACGCCGAAGCGCATTTCGCGCTTCGGCGTTTGGTTCGAGATATTCTTTTAACGCTTGGAGTACTGGGGACGCTTACGCGCTTTGTGCAGCCCAACTTTCTTACGTTCCACTTCGCGCGCATCACGCGTGAGGAAACCGCCTTTGCGCAGCGCTGAACGTAAGGTCTCGTCATAGACCGTTAACGCACGCGCAATGCCGTGACGAATGGCACCGGCTTGGCCGGTATCGCCACCGCCACTGACAGTCACTGCGATATCGAGCTTGTCGGCCATGTCCACGGCAACCAGCGGTTGACGCACCAACATACGTGCGGTTTCGCGACCGAAGTAGTTATCGATCGGACGTGCATTTACCGTAATCGCACCGCTACCGGTGGTCAAAAACACGCGAGCGGTAGAACTCTTGCGCCGCCCTGTGGCGTAATGCTGGTTTGTAGCCATTGATTTGTCTCGTTACTTGATTTCTAAAACTTTAGGAACCTGCGCCGCATGCATATGCTCTGCACCCGCATACACTTTGAGCTTGCGGAACATCGCACGCCCAAGCGGGTTTTTCGGCAACATGCCCTTCACGGCAATTTCGATTACACGCGCTGGTTTAGTCGCGAGCAAATCTTTGAACACAATCGATTTCAATCCACCCGGATATTCCGAATGGCTATAGTAAACCTTGTCTTCGGCCTTGTTGCCGGTGACGGTCACTTTGCTGGCATTGATGACCACGATGTAGTCGCCCGTATCCACGTGCGGCGTAAATTCAACTTTGTGCTTGCCACGCAACCGGCGTGCAATTTCAGTTGCCAAACGACCGAGGGTTTTACCCGCCGCGTCGACGACATACCAGTCATGCTTAACTTCTGCAGGCTTGGCGCTTAACGTCTTCATGAGCATGCTTCTCCGTAGCCCGTCTTCGAAAAGGGGAGAATGTTAAGTACACACCGGCGAACTGTCAATAGCGCAGCGGTGCACAACCGATGTTTAGTTTGCCCAAAAACCCAGCACCTAGACCAGCATGCGCCGCCGCATCAACATGATCGCGATATAGCTGGCGATCACTCCGTAAGCCACGATCACGCCGATATGCAGCAGCACGCCGGCCAGCGGCATACCCATCATCAGCGGGCGCGCAATGTTGACAGCATGTGATAAGGGCAATACTTGCGCCGCCCATTGAATCCACGACGGCATTGTATTAAGCGGAAAAAATACGCCGCTGAGTAACATCAACGGCGTGATCACCAAGGTGAAGTAGTACAAAAAGAAATCGTAACTTTTTGCAAAGGCGGTCACGACCAAGGCCATCGCACCAAAACAGAATCCTGCGATAAACACCAGCGCCATGACCGGCACAAACGCACTCCACTGCACTGAACTCAAAAATGCAGCCACCACGAAAATCGCCGCGCAACTGACCATGCTGCGCGTCGCACACCACATGATTTCGCCGATGACGATGTCGTCCAGCGTCAGCGGCGCGGCCAGCATCGCGTCCCAAGTGCGCTGCATTGCCAGACGCGTGAACGCGGCGTACATGCCTTCAAAGGTCGCGGTGTTCATCGCGCTGGAGCAGATGATGCCGGTGGCAAGAAACGCCATGTAATCCATGCCCTGCACTGGGCCGACC
>JACQEQ010000415.1 GCA_016200445.1 Gammaproteobacteria bacterium
GGTGTTCAACGACCGCGGCCTCGGCAACGAGCGCGCCTTCCAGAAAGAGCTCTATGGCGGGCGTCTATTCGGCGTCGATTACGGCGACGTCGATTTCGCCGCGCTCGCCCGGGTCTTCGGCGCATTCGGCGAACGGGTGGAGGAGGCCTATCCCGGCGATATCCTGGGGCTGCACAACCACGGCACCATTGCCATCGGCGACACCTTCACCGAGGGCGAAGTGCTGGGCTTCACCGGGATTCCCCATTTCGCGCCGGAACTGTTCCGGCGCGCCGTGCTGCGCGATCCCCTGCGTCTGAAAGCCCTGCAGAAGGGCCTGACCCAGCTCTGCGAGGAAGGGGCAACCCAGTTCTTCCGTCCACTGCGCAGCAACGACCTGATTGCGATTGGCCCGGCGCTCATCACCTTCCGGCATTCTAATCAACAACCGCACGATAGCGACGCAAACGCTTTCATTCTCAGCACGTTATTTTTGAATCGTGTGCGCATCCAGCAGATCGCCATTCTCGTGGCTGACATGCGCGGCTTCACGCCATTGACTGAATCGATACCGATTCATACGTTGTCGAAAATTATGAGCGAATGGTTTCATAACGTGTCTACGAATATTCAGGCGGGCGGCGGCGCTGTGGAGAAATTTATCGGCGATTGCGTGTACGCGCGCTGGGATATCACCGGGCACCCTGAAGACGCGGTGCTGAAGGCCTTACGCTCCGCGCTCGCGGTGCAGCACATCACGCAGGAGCTGAACGTGCTTTACCCTGATTTGCCGCAAAAATTGCGCATCGGGGCAGGTATCAACATCGGCGATGCGGCCGTCGGTGTCGGCCAGGAAAACGCCGCCATCGGCGACGCAGTCAATACTGCGTTCCGCCTAGAGAGCGCCAGCAAGGAGCTGGGCTGCGATATCGTCATCGGTTGCGATGCCTACGCTCTGCTGCCGCGTGCGCTTTGGGAAGGCCGCGAACACACCATAAGCGCGAAGGGCAAACGCGACACATTGCGCGTATGCGGTTTGCATTTCGCCGATGTAGAGCGGATGTCTAGCAGCTAGCACCGTGTCGCACGTCCGAATAAAAGGCTAGGCGCGCGATTCTGCAATAACGCATGAAAAGCAATTCTTTCAATTCGATTAAAGCTGGCTGGGAACAGTAATGCGCTTTACGAGGCGCCTAGGGACAACAAGCGTGTTTAAAATCAAGTCATGGTTACAGCGAAGCGGAACATTACGACGTTTTAGCGACACATGCATCTTGGTTAGTTTGGCGGCTTCAAACTGTTATGGCGCACTGGCATCGGAAAACGTTCCGGCCATGCAAGCAGCAGGCGGCCGTGCCGCTGCATCGACGGTCGCAGAGCCCGTTTGGAGCGACGATTTCGCTACGAAAGATCCACTCGCGCCATGGAAAATCGGACAATTCTTGTTCGGCCAAACCAACTACGCATTCGTTGATGAGAAGGACGCAGCAAGCAACCTTCGGCGCGTGCTGCGCGTGACATATCCAAAGGGCAGCTGGAGTCCGGCCAACACTAAACGCGCGGGTGTCCCGGTCGGCGGCCTGGGCTTTGTTGCAAATTGCGGCATCACGCCGCGCGAGCAATTGCATCTGCGTTACTACCTACGGTTCGCGGCGAATTTTGATTTTGTAAAAGGCGGTAAATTGCCCGGACTGTATGGCGGTACCGGCAATCGCGGCGGCGTGCAACCCACCGGCAGCGATGGGTTTTCCGCTCGCCTGATGTGGCGCAGCAAAGGGGACGGTGAAGTGTATGCGTATTTGCCGAACGACAACTCAGCGTGGGGAAGCTCGCTGGGGCGCGGAGCATGGCGATTTAAAGCAGGTGTTTGGACTTTGATCGAGCAGCAATTGGTCATGAATGAACCCGGAAAAAGCAATGGCTCAATTAAGCTGTGGATCGACGAGCACCTGGTCATCGACCAAACTGGACTGCGCTTTCGCGACGTTCCGCAACTTAAAATCGACGGCATCCTGTTCTCCACGTTTTTCGGCGGCAACGACGCGAGTTGGGCAACGCCGATCACGACGCATGTCGATTTCGCCCGGTTCGCGTTGAGCGAAAAATACATTGGTCCGTGATCGGCTGCGCCAACGGGGATTTGTTATAGCGCCTGTGGCAATTAACTCGTAGGCGATTTTATTCACCCCTTCGCACCTATTTTGGACTATCCAAACGCACTGTAACGGAGAAGTTGCTGCACCGCTTCCGAGCAGGATCAGCCTTCGGTACAGCTAACATTGTAGTAATCTACCTGCCCCCGCTTCGGTTATTTTATTGACCACAGCGTAAGTGCATGATCGAGCAAACAGCGGCTTCGCCGTTAACAATCCTCAAGCGCGCGCTACGGTTTCTAGCCATCGCGAATACAAATTGTCAAGCATGGTCCGCTATATGCAGGACCGTTGAGGACGGACTGGTTCACTGGTTTGTGGCGACGACTGCTCTACCGCAGCAAGACGCTTGATCACCATCGGACAGATTGCAGATGCCTCTGAATAATTTTTTCTTCGACATTGATTCATTTTTAAAAAATCACCGCTCGACAGCGGCTAACCCTGTTCACGGCTGTGAACACCGAAAGAACAATGCGGATTGTTTGCAGTGGTTTTTTAGTTTAACCGATCGCGTGTGTGCCAGCGCACAGAGCAGCTCGGGCGCAGTAGTTAAAAGCGCGCGTCTCTATAGCTGTCAGCGTCCACACGGGTTTCGGTTCGGTGAGTTAAAGCAGAAAGCATCAATGCCTCAACGCATTCTGCTGACGTCACCGGCGGCGGCGTTTATCTCTTGGATGGTGCCTGCGTCGATTTACAAACGACGCAACGCGCTGAATTTTTGCCGAGTACCTTTGCTTGAGTAAATACCTCTGCTGTAAGCGTTTGCAGTTAGCCACCGTAGCCGTAGTGAGAATGATTCAAACACCATGGAGGGTAAAATAATGTCAACCGTTTTTGAATCTTTTGACCTCAACGACCCGCGTAAGTCGACACGCATTTTACTGCCGGGGCGGGCCACGCTGCGGGGTATCGAGCTCAATATTGCCGACTGGTCATTTGAGGGCTTTCGCGTCACCGATGCCCGCTCACTGGGCCGAGCTGAAATCAACACCGTCGTGGATATCACATTTGCGCTGCACGACGCGGCATTTCACTTTGACTTCAAGCATCCGGCGCGCGTTGTCTGGAGCACGGAAACACAAACTGGATTTGAGTGGCTGCTGGTACTGCCAGTGCAAGTTCGCACCTTGTTGCGTCAATATTTGGTGTCGCAGCATTCGGTGATACCGCGTGAACCCGTGACGCATATTCCAAGTCTGTCGCTAAAAATCGTTCCGCCCAGCATTGAGCCAGCGCAAACGGATCCCCCGCAGCCGCTTAATAACCAACGTAAGTCGCGCTTGGCGGGATATGCAATCGCATCGCTGTTATTGCTGCTGGCGATCACGTTTCTAGGCTACGAAAACCAGTTCGTCGTCAGCACGCGCGCACTCTACCTGGGCAACCTCGCCGAAGTCGTCGCCGCAACCGATGGCATGATCGATAAAATCCTGGTCAAGCGTGGCGAGTTCGTCAATGCCGGTGACGCTGTTGCAACCCTCGACGGGCACGATCTCGACATCCAGAAATCTGCCATGGAACGGCTGGTAAAGGAGCGCGTAGCCGCAGTGAAAGTCGCACAGAGCGCGGTCACCGAAACCTCGACGCCACTCTCGATGTATGCCGAAGTCGCCAATCAGCAGCTCGCGGTTGCGCATGCGAAAGTCGCGGAAGCACGTGCCACGATGAACTTGCGGAAAGGCTATTACGAACGCTTGCTGGAACTTGATCACAACGGCCAGATCGGAAAATCGGAGCTGGAGCGCGCGAGCGCCGAGGCCGAGAGCGCCGCCAGCCATCACCAGGCGAGTGTCGAGGAAGCCATGCTTGCGGAAAAAGTCGCCACGGAAGCAAAAGCCGGCCGATTCTTCAACGGCAATAAAGTGGACAACGATCTGCAGTTGTTCCGGGTGGGTTTGACCCA
>JACQEQ010000418.1 GCA_016200445.1 Gammaproteobacteria bacterium
CCCGCGCAAGAAAGTTTGCCAGCGCGAACTTTTCTCCCAAGGCTGCATCGCAGCTCATCGATATATCCACACACCCAAGCGGGGACACATGCGCATCAATGAGGGGGATTGCGACGCAATACCAGTTATGTAAAATACGGCAATAGTGCTGTTTTCCGTGGAGAATCGTTGGCTTCAAGTCATGCAAAGCTAGCGACACGGCGTTGGTACCCACGCTGAACTCCGCAACTGACGCTCCCATGTACACCCCCTTATCAGCTGCGGCTCGAATAACCTCTGGGCTTGAATGTATCGCGATGATCTGTGCGCGGGCATCTGTCAAAATCAACAGCGTGCGCTTGTCGGGGATACGGTCGAACGTCGTTGCAAAAAGAAGCTCGGCATAAGAAATTAACCCATTGAGGTACTCCAGAGTCGCCGCGAGCCCACGCCCACGGACATCATGCGTATCGCGCGCACACAAAATATCACGTGACAGCCCCATCTGTTCACAGCGGCGATGCGAACTCGATATGCGTTCGAGCGACGTGAAATACTCCTCGTCTGAAAGCTTCAGCCGACTAGGTAATCCGTTCCACATGACGCCCCCCTTGTCGTGACTCTATCCTGTTGTGACAATATTTGGCTGGATATCCGCCGACGTAAAAGAATAGTCGATAAAATGGCGTGACAATGTGCATACCATGCCATAGACGAAACCTTAATCGCTGTACCTTACGATTTGATGAACGTGGTAAAATTAGGCCGCATCGTAAGATGAACGGGTCTGTCGTTGAGCTTGGGTTGATAGCGATGCGCTTTTCAGATTGTCCGGCACGATGGCTTGAGGAGAACCGAACCACCGAAGAACCGCAATGCGCGCGCGTGAGCTCCCTACATGTGGCTCGTCGTCAGCCACGACATGTCGATCTCCGTACTGCAGCGCTTTTGCCAGTGCAGCACGTCGGTCTTTTCCGCCTTCACCGGAGCATCTCCTTTCTGAATCGTTTCAGTCAACTTAGGTCATCCTGCAGATAGTTGAGAGGCATGAATTTTATAACTCGATTTCGACTGGAACTTGGAGACCGGGCAGTTTCTCTGTCAGAAATGCATGTAAGACGTTCGCTTCCGGCTCATTGGTTTCCGGGTGCTCGTCATCATTCTCTCTTAACCAATTATTAAAAAAACAGCCATAGAACTGATTGGAACAATACAGCTTGTGCTCATGACGACTCTCGTAATAAATAGCCATGATCGGAAGCCCCTGACGATGAAGTTCGCCTTCGATTACGAAGTCGGGGTTTAAGCCATTCTTGCTCAATCTCCGTTTAATGCTTAGTTCCAATCTATCTTTTGCTTTTGCGCGGATACCCTCATGAAACAACGGAAAGTATATCGGCAACCAACTACGTTGATCCTCTAGTGTATCCAAGATGTGTGTTTGGCTGACCTCCAAGTTCAACCAAATTAGAAAACCAGTGAACAGACATTCCTGATTGAATGTTAAACAGATATCGTGCTTGGTGTCCGTGTCTACCACATACCTGAAGTTCAGCTCCTCGAAGATATCGCTATTGGTTACTACTCTTTCATTTGGAAAGTGCTTAACGCAAACCCGCAAATCAAATGGGTATCCAGTTTGTTCAAAGATCTTTTTTGTATAGTGCGCCGCTATTCTTTTCATCTCAAAAAAAAATTCGGCCGCCGGCAGCGATACCGCCGCTATTTTAGTGACACTTCGTTGCGGAATCATGCAACGTGAGTCCTTCATTAACCTCTTAACTTTGTTAATTATTACGGCTGCTCCTTCCGCGCCCCCAATACTTCCAACGATTTCGGAAAAGCAGTAATCGACGCGCTCTGGGAGTTCTACGAAAGTCACATCCTCGTTAATAACGACAATCTTGTCCTCTAGGCCATACCGAAGAACCGCCTCTTTAGCTTTTATATAGCTATCCTTAAGCAATTCGACCGCATAAACCTTTTTTGCTCCAGCTTCGATGGCCAATCGAGACAAAATTACTTCGGGCCCGGGACCTATTTCGAGCGCTATTTTATTCGGCAGTAGCTCTTTAAAGGTCTTAAAATAGCGCTCATTGCGGGATTGATGAGAAGCCATTGTTCGATATAGCATTGAGTCATAGACATAAAATTCTGCAACCGATGGCCATAATTCAATCACGCCTTTCTTTCTGATACTTACTTTTACTTTTCCTGCTGAGTCATCTAGAGTTACGGTCGCCTTGGCAACTTTGGGGTGTGTTTCAATTGTTCGCGCAATTACTTTAGTGGCGAAAGACCTGTCTTTCGATAAGAAAACGTAATTTTGTTCTTCTCGACTTCGGTAGTTCCGTATCATATTGCCTCCCAGTCATTAACCTTGCCTTGTCTCCCAGTCACTAACCTTGCCGGATCGGGCCAACCGAATTGTTGGGCAACTCAAACTTCAGCTTCAAGGCTGCTGCCCCTACCAATAGATAAGCAAATAGTTCGTACGCGATGGTATGCAAGAACGCGATCTTGAACATCGATTCTGTTTGGTAGCCTGTATATTGAGATCCGATACCGGAGTAGAAAATCACCGAAACCAACGCAATACCGATGCAAGCGCCGACTTGCTGAAACACCTGCATCGCTCCAGAGCCTGCGCCGGCATCCTTCAATGGCACGGTGAGCATGATGGTTTGGAACAGTGACGAGATGCACATGCCTGATCCAACGCCTCCAACCAGCAGAGGCAACGAGAAATCCATCGTTCCCAGGCCAGCCGAGCCGTGAATTACAATCGCGCCAAGAACTAGAAATGACGCTACCAACAACAAGGATCCGGCAATGATCTTGAGCTTGAGATTCCTTATCTGCCCGCTGACCACCGTAGCTAGCAGTATACCGATTGGAAACGGCGCGACGGAAAGGCCTGACTGTAAAGGCGTGAAACCTAAACCCATCTGCAAAAACAGCGCAAACACCAAAAAGAAGCCCTGCAAAGCGGAAAAGAACACGAGTACCGCTCCTGCTCCCAAAAGATAGTCGTGGTTAGACATCAGTTGTATGGGCAACAGTGTCGATCCACCTTTCCTCGCCAAGACACTCTCCCACCATACGAATGCTGCCAACAACGGGACGCAGGCGAACATGGAAAGAAGGGTCCAGATTGGCCAGCCGAGCACTCTGCCTTCCACTAGGGGATACACTAGGCTAAAGATAGCCACAGATGCCAAGCTGATGCCAAGCCAATCGTTTTTCAAACCAGGGTGTGGCGGACAACGTGGCACCCATGCGCTAGCGGCCAGGTACGTTAAAACGCCCATGGGAATGTTGATCAGAAATAATTGCCGCCAGCCGAGATCAAAGAAGTTGGCGTGCAGCAGCAGTCCACTCAAGATCGGTCCGGCGATACCCGACACACCCGCCACCACTCCAAATAGCGGAAAAGCGTGTGGTCGTTCTTTAGGCGAAAACATTGTCTGCGCAATTGCGATCACTTGAGACGACATCATGGCTGCGGCAAGCCCTTGCAAGCCACGCGCCAGTACCAACATCTCGGCGCTCAGTACGACACCGCACAGCGCTGATGTCGCGATAAAGAACACTATGCCGACGAGAAACATAACCTTGCGTCCAACGATGTCCCCGAACCGCGCCAACGGTAGAAGGCCAAGCGCATACACAAGTATGTAGACCTCGACCACCCACTGAATCTGCTTCTCGTTTGCGTGCAGGTTTTCCTGTAGTGTAGGTAGACCGACGGTGATAATGCTGGTATCCAATAAATTCATGAAACTGGCCGCCAGCAAAGTGAATAACGCTGGCCATCGGTATTCGTAGGTGCCCAGCGGTTCTGCAGGGCGTCCATCGGTCTGTTTTTGGAAATTCACATTGCTCCCTTCAAACATATCGCTCCTTCATTGCAGGGAAGTGGCTACTAGTGCAGATCGAATTAGCTTGCCACTGCTCGTTCGGGGCAGCTCAGCAACAACGGAGAAATGATGCGGGTAGTGGTTCCTGCCCAGCCGGTCTTTGGACAGCGTGCGCAACTCTTGCCACAATTGTTCCAGGTCGTCTGGTGCTTCGTGGCTGCTGTCTACAACGACGAATGCCTTGGGTCTTGGAAGGCCGTAATCATCATGCGCCATGCATACGGCACATTCCTTTACGGCTGGATGTGCCTGCAAGGCAGATTCCAGTAAGTCCGGCGAGAACCAAGAGGCATTAATTTTTATGATCGAACCGACACGGCCGACATTATAGAAACGCCTAGTCGCATCCATAAAGAACATGTCCTGCGTATTAAACCAACCATCGACGAAGTGCACACTTGTCGCGGGTTCATCATTTATATACCCCTTGGTCAAGGTGTTTCCCTTCACCCACAATACGCCGACCTCACCGACACGGCATAACTCTCCACGCTCGTTAATTAGCCGAACCTTGAAGCCCGGTACCAGCCTGCCAGTACAGTTATGTGTGGCTCCGCTCATTCGGTTCGAGATGAAGGTGGAGATAGCCTCTGTATTACCGATGCCGTCGAGGACTGTGACACCAAAGTACGCTTTGGCCTCCCAATAGAGTTTAACTGGGAGCTTTTCGCCGGCTGATATGCATAAGCGTAACGAACAAAGGTTCGGCCGTGGTTTACCCTCCGTCAACGCTATCTTGTAGATCGCCGGTACAGCAAGAAACGCAGTGACTCGATACATACTGATTATATCTACAACGCGCCGATCTCGCGGAAGCGGCGCCGCGAGCACATGACTTGCCCCAGCGAGCAAGGATTGCATCATGTTGTTCAACCCGTATGCAAAGAAAATACGTGAGGGCGTGTAGACGCAGTCGTTCGCTCGCAAGCCCATTACATGGCGTGCGTAGTTGAGGCTGCAGTGGAGAAAGTCTGCATGCGTATGTGCCACAGCCTTCGGGGCACCAGTAGAACCAGAGGTAAAC